>JAUXVJ010000012.1 GCA_030684515.1 Actinomycetota bacterium | reverse complement strand
CAGAGGCGGGGGGTCACTGATGGGCAGCGGGCATAGCCACGGTCCCTCTGTCAGTGCAGGTGGGGCTCATCGCCGCACCATGCTCATTGTCCTAGCCCTCACCGTCTCAGTCCTGATCGCCGAAGTTATCGGCGCCAGCGTCACGGGCAGTCTTGCTTTGCTCGCAGATGCCGGTCACATGTTCACCGATGTCGCTGGTATTTCGCTGGCCATCTTGGCCGTCACCTTCGCATCCCGGCCCGCAACTGACGCACGCACCTATGGCTACTACAGGCTCGAGATTCTTGCTGCAGTGGTGAATGCAGTACTGCTGTTTGGCGTTGCAATATTCATCCTGTTTGAAGCATGGCAACGGTGGTTCAATGAGCCTGAAGTCGAAGGTGGCTTGATGCTTGCATTCGCATGTGTGGGCTTGATTGCCAACGGTGCCGGTCTTGTCTTATTGCGGAAAGGCTCAAAGGAGAGCCTCAACGTCAAGGGGGCCTATCTGGAAGTGCTGGGTGACACTCTTGGATCCATCGCAGTGATCGTCGCTGCCATCGTCATTTGGTCCACCGGCTGGCTGCGAGCAGATGTCGTGGCCTCAGTCCTGGTGGCCCTCATGATTCTGCCCAGAACCTGGAACTTGCTCCGCGAAGCAATCGACGTCCTGCTCGAAGCCACACCCCGGGGAATGGATCTTGCAGTGGTCCGCAAGCACATCCTCGAAATCCCCGGTGTCGTCGGCGCTCACGACCTTCACGCGTGGACCCTGACCTCCGGAATCCCGGTGCTCTCAGTGCACGTCGTTGTCGAGGACGAGATTCTGAATCGCGGTAGTAGTGGTCAGGTCCTGGATGCCTTGAGCGAATGTCTGCATGAACACTTCGATGTCGAGCACTGCACCTTCCAACTTGAAGCAGCTGAACACGCGGGGCACGAAATCGGTGCTCACCCGTAACTCGCAACATGTGTTCGCTTGACGAGCAATGCCGCAGACGGGATTGGAATCAATGACAGCAGTCGACGAAGTGCGAGTACCTCAGCTGACAGCAGTGGAGCGTCAGCGTCTCGGCAAGCGTGCACAGTTGCTGGCGGCGCGAGTGTCAGTTACAACACTGTGGAGTCGATCGTGGCAATTTCGGCTGGCACAGTTGCCGGGTCAGGCGCCCTGATCGGCTTCGGACTTGACTCGATCATCGAAGTGTCGAGCGGCCTCGTCATTCTTTGGCAATTTCGGCACAAGATTCCAGAATCTCGTGAACGCATCGCGCTGAGGCTGATTGCCATCTCGTTCTTCACACTAGCCACATACATTGCAATTGACTCCACGCTGTCACTGCTCAACGGGGATCGGGCCGAGGCGTCACCCGTAGGCATCGTCTTGGCTGCGTTGTCCATCGCGATTATGCCAGCGCTGTCCATCGCCCAAAGTCGCACAGGCCGTTCATTAAGTTCAGGTTCGGTTATTGCCGATGGCACTCAAACCATGCTGTGCAGCTATTTGTCTGTCGTCCTCCTTCTAGGACTTGTGCTGAATGCCACTCTGGGATGGTGGTGGGCAGACTCGCTGGTCGCATTGGCGATCGCCGGTGTTGCGATTCGCGAGGGATTAGACGCCTGGCAGGGCAAGCACTGCTGCCCAGTGACACCCGAATCTTCGACATGCGAGGACGCCTGCTGCTGATCAAGCCGGAGACTGGAGCCATTCATGGCCAGACTCACTGAATCTTCATGAAATCTTGATCTACGTGGGTATTCGGCTCCCATACGGGCCGCGAAGATAACTGGGGAAGCCCCTGCAAGGTCGAGAGGTCCGCCGCTTCAGCGCGCGACCGCGTCGCATCGATGAGGAGCCACGCAACTGTGCAACTCCTGACTCTTCATGGAAGGTGAGTGTTGAAAAGGCCCAGCATGGCTTTGAGACTAGGGATCGCTGTAGTTATTGCTTTGGTCACCCTCGGAATAGCTGGAGCAATCGTCACCAGGCAATCAGAGACCAATGAATCTGCTGCTGTTCCGGCCAGCTCCGATGCGAGTTCTCCTCTGACATCGAGAACCAACAGTCACATTCTGCAACCAGATGCCGACGGTTCGGTGACGCTCGTGGAGTTTCTCGATTTTGAGTGTGAGTCGTGTCGGGCGGTGTACCCATTCATTGAGAGTTTACGCAAGACATATGCGGGCAAAGTGCGATTCATTGCGCGGTATTTCCCCATTCCCAGCCATGCCAATGCGGTCAATGCGGCGCTCGCTGTGGAGGCGGCGGCCCAGCAAGGGCATTTCGAGGCGATGTATTCGCGGATGTATGAAACCCAAGAGCAATGGGGCGAACAGGAAGAGTCCAAGGCGTCACTCTTTCGCGACTTTGCCCAGTCCATTGGGTTGGACCTTCAACGCTATGACGCCGCGATTGCAGACCCGTCGACTCTGGCCCGAATCGAATTGGATCGCCAAGAAGGCTTGGCGCTGGGGGTTGATGGAACACCGAGCTTCTTTCTGAACGGAGAGCGAATCCGGCCACAGAGTGAACAAGAATTGCAGTCCTTGATTGACGGGCAACTGGCGGCACGACCATGACATCCATGGCTACTCCCTTGGCGAAGCCGGCCGGTCGCTCCGAATTTGTTCGGATGGATCGATGCACCGGCTGGTGGCTGCTCGGGGCTGCCACAGTCGGACTGCTTGCCTCTTGGCAGCTCACTGTCGACAAGTTGCACCTGCTGGCCGACCCAGCATTCACACCAGCATGTTCATTGTCAGCGCTAATCAATTGCAGAAGTGTTATGCAGTCGTCACATTCGACCTTGTTCGGAATTCCCAACTCACTGATCGGTATTGCCGCATTTGCCTGTCTGATTGCGGTGAGCATGGCGATTCTCGCGCGAGCCCGAATGCAAGATTGGTATTTGTGGGGGCTGCTGGCCGGAACAGTGGCTGGAACGGTCTTCATTCACTGGCTTGCTTTCCAAACGGCATTCGAAATTGGCGCCCTCTGTCTCTACTGTGTAGCAGTTTGGATAGCCACCTTGACCGCACTGGGCGCCGTCGCCAGCGCATGTCTGTCCTATCTCCTTCCTAGTGCGCAGCCAGGAAGACTCACGTCGATCCTGAGCTTTACGTACGACTGGATGCCTGTACTCGTCGCTATGTGGATCTCAGTGCTCGCAATTGTCGTCACTGTCGGACTCGTGAACTGATGCTCGTATCAAGTCTGGGTTCCCTGGCTATCGTCGCTCTGGTGGGCGGGGTGCTCTTCGCTTTTGTCCGGTGGTGTATGAGCGAGGGCGTAGGGCCGGATCCCCTGTGGGGCATTGCCACGCGTGTGCAGTCCGAAAGCGAGATTGCCGAAACGTCTTCGCCTGTCTTTGCAATTCCTACAGCGAACGGATTGCGTCTGCGCAGCGAAGCAGATGGGAAAACTGAGTGGGAGCGCTGGTACCGCTGGAACCAGGTCCGAGTCGAAGAATTCCAAGCGGAGATACGTCTTTCGGGACCATTTGGAACACTGGTGTGTGAGGAGGATCCACAGTTGAGCAACGAAGAAGTTCTGGCTCGGATCGTCTACGAACGTGACCTTCTGGCAAAGCGTCCATGACTCTCCAGGTAGCTACCAAATCCATCCGTTTGCTCGTTTCGCTTTCCTTACTGGGTCTTCTGGCGGCTTGTGGCGGATCACAACAGTTAGCGGAAGAGAGCCAGAGCCTGCCTAGCGATGACACCACACTCGACCAAGGCTTCGTGGCTGGTGATGGCTCCATTACTTATCTGCCGGTTGCCGAACGCTTGCCCGCTCCCGCGCTTGAAGGTCCGGCATTGGACGGTGGCGTGTATGCGCTGCCTCTGGGTCAGGGCAAGATTGTCGTAGTCAACGTGTGGGCGTCTTGGTGCGCACCATGTCGCGCCGAGGCACCAGTCCTGGAGAAAGTGGCCAAGGAGTTTGCAAGCAAGGGAGTTCAATTCGTGGGCCTCAATATTCGAGATTCGCTTCCCACTGCGCGCGCATTCGCAAAGACCTTTGGGATCGCCTACCCAAATATCGTTGACAAGGCTGGAGAGCTTCAGGTGAAGTTCGGAAGCGCACTGCCTCCGCAAGCGATCCCTTCAACTGTCATTATCGATCAGCAAGACAGAGTCGCAGGGCGCGTTCTGGGCAGAGTGAGTGAGTCGAGTTTGCGTGGCCTGATCGAACTACTGCTGGTCAAATGACCGATCTCGTCTTCAATGGGGCGTTGGTACCTGCGCTGGCGATCGCTTTCCTCGCTGGAATCATCGCCTTCGTCAGCCCGTGCGTATTGCCGTTGGCACCTGGCTATTTGTCCTACGTAACCGGCCTGACAGGTTCTGAAGTGAGTACAGGCACAGGTTCTCGCAGTCGCCTGCTCCTGGGCACCGTCCTGTTCATCCTTGGCTTCAGCGCAGTTTTCGTGTCGTACGGCTTGGCTTTTGGTAGCGCCGGCTATCTGCTTTTGGAGTACCAGAATGTCATCAATCGAATTCTTGGCGTTCTGGTGATTCTCATGGGCTTGGTATTTATTGGCGTGATCCCAGGCCTACAACGTGAATGGCGCTTTCATCGAGCCGCTTCATTCGGAATCCTCGGAGCACCGTTGTTGGGCATTGCATTCGGCATTGGCTGGACACCGTGCATCGGCCCAACCTTGGCGGCGGTGCAGACCCTCGCATTCACCGAAGGAGGCGCTTACCGAGGCGCAGCACTCTCGCTGGCCTATTGCCTCGGATTGGGTTTGCCATTCATTGTCTTGGCGCTCGCGTTTCAGAGGATGGTGGGTGCGGTGAGGTGGCTGCGAGAGCACTCGCAACTGATCATGCGCCTGGGGGGCGCCATGCTGATAGCCGTCGGAATACTCCTGGTCTCGGGGCTATGGGGAGAATTCACTATTTGGCTGAGAGTGACCGCGCCGAATTTCCAGACGATCCTTTAGCACGCACACGACAATCCTGAAAGGTCAGCCAAATAGTGAATTCAATGACAAAGAGGCGAATCCGTCTTGCCTCCACGTGCATTACGACAACTCTGGCGAGCGCCGCTGTGAGCTTGATCTTGATCTCCACAGCTGCTGCACACACCGATCTGCAGAGCGTCGTGCCCGCTGACGGCTCGACGATATCCGCACCTCCCGAAGAAGTGGTGTTGACGTTCAATGAGAACCTCCTCAACACGGGCACCAAAGTCGTGATCACAAACCAAAACAAGACGATCGTGGCAAAGGACAGTGCCAGAGCCGTGGGCCGCAGTGCTGTGTTGCCGTGGGCAGCGGAACTTCCGAACGACACCTACACCGTCTCCTACAGAGTGGTATCCACAGACGGCCACCCGATAACCGGTACCACTACGTTCACCCTGCGCTCCCCGAATCAGAGTCCTTCGCCTACTGAGAAATCCGCCACGTCAACTTCGCCAAGTCCGGACGCAATCGCTGAGCCATCCGGTTCGAGTTCGCTGACCGATCCGAATGTGCTGATAGGTGCTGCCATCGGAACGATTGGCGGTATCGGGATCGTGCTAGTGCAACGACGACGTAAGAAAGCCCGTCAACAGGAATGAGCGCTTATAGAAGTCGCATGCCTCTCGTTGTCGGCGGCACTGTAGTCATCGCAATCGTGCTACTTGCAGTCACCGTGACAATTGCTCGCGCTTGGATTGGGACTTACGACGCTTCGATCCCTGGTATTCCTGGCCCCGGTGCTCTGGTGTCAGATGGCGCGCCAATCCTGCGTGCGCTGTCAATGATTGCTGGCATCGTGACGCTGGCCTGCGCTGTTTCAGCAATGCTGCTTAGTCCAATTGCGCGCGGCGGGGTCGTGTCGCCGGTAGGCCGTCGAGACCTCGTACTGACTTCATGGGCCGCAGCTCTCTGGGCACTCCTTTGCCTCGTCCAGGCTGCGTGGACATTTGCCGACGTACTCGGGCTTCCGCTGACTGAGGCTCTCCGCCCCGAAGTTGTGGCTACCTATTGGTCAGATATTCCTCAAGTCCGCACTCTTATCGCTGTGGCTGTAGCTGCACTTTTTGTGAGTGGGCTGGCATCGGTCGGCTCTACTGTGATCAGCGCCGGCATTGCGGCGCTGATCACTGTGCTGGCGCTGTGTCTGCCCGCAGTGACTGGGCATGGCGGCGGTTCATCCCAGCACGCGCTGCTGCTGGCTTCGGGAGTTGCGCACGCAAGCGCCGCGAGTATCTGGATTGCTGCTCTCCTTGCGGTGCTGCTCGTATGCATGCTGCGAAGGGACGGCATGGCCTCGGCTATTCAGCGGTTGACCTTGGTAACAGCGATTGCGATTGCGGTACTTGCCATCAGCGGCTTGGGCAACGCTGCGGCACAGCTCAACTCTTTCAGTGAGCTGATTACTACAAGGTACGGGCAATTGGTGCTGGTAAAGGTGCTGCTCCTGAGCCTCGCCGTTGCTGCAGGGATGGGGCTTCGCCAGTGGATCGGCAAAAGGGCAAGCGCAGATCCGATTTCGCGAAGTCAACTCACCTTGAGACTCACCATTGAAATTGTGATCATGGCCTTAGCAGTTGGTATCGGGAGCGCGCTAACCACAAGTCCTTCTCCCAAAGTGCTGGAGCAGTTACCAAGTTTAGGCGAGTCACTTGTCGGCTACGCCTACCCGCCGCCGCCCGATTTCATGAACGTCGTTCTCAGTCTTCGGCCGGATCCAGTGTTCCTTGCCATTTGCGCGACTCTGGCTGGGCTGTATGTAGGCGGAGTCATTCGCCTGCACCGGCGGGGCGATCGATGGCCGTTAGGTCGCACGATCGCATGGTTACTCGGTGTGACGGCCTTGCTCTGGTGCACCAATGCTGGAATCGCTGGCTATGCAAATGTTGCGCCAGGGCTGCATATGGCGCAGCACATGGCGCTGACCATGCTCGTTCCGATTTTCCTTGTGCTCGGCGGTCCGGCAACTCTCGCGCTTCGAGCGCTGCGTCCCGCAAAGGCCGGCCAGTGGGGCCCGCGTGAGTGGATCACGGTCGCACTCCAGAGTCGCGCAGCAGTGATACTGACTAACCCGCTGGTGGTGCTAGGCATCTATTTCTTCGGCTTGTATGGGCTGTATCTCTCTTCTGCATTTGCCAATTTGATGGGCACCCATGTGGGCCACGTCGCGATGCAGACGCATTTCGTCCTGTCCGGATATTTGTTCTACTGGATCCTGATCGGAGTTGATCCGCGTCCGAGATTCCTGCCCTATTGGCAACGGTTCGTGATCCTGATCATTGCTTCGGCATTCCACGGCTTCTTTGCCATCATCATCATGATGAGCAACGGAGCGCTGGCTCCCGAATGGTTCGGAGTCGTTCGCCCCGAATGGGTGACCGACCTACTTCAGGAGACAAATTCCGGTGGGCAAGCAGCCTGGGCCATCGGCGAAGTACCAATCCTCATTGTCATCATTGCAATGTCAATTCAGTGGGCCAGAAGCGATGAAAGAGAAGCTCGCCGAAAAGACAGGCAAGCTGACCGGGACGGCAATCAGGAAATGGCCGACTACAACGAGTATCTGGCTCGCCTGAATCGGCGGCAAGCATCGCAAGCCGGAACCCCAACCACGCGTCCAGAGCGTACAGACGACTGGATTCCGTGAATGCAAATTCGATTTGCAATCAGTACCTAGGTGACAGTCATGGAAAAGCCGAAGATTTGATGCGAATGGCCGAGTGGGCTTCCAATTCATGCAGTCTTCCAACGGCTGAACGACCTCTACGGATAGAAGAATTCAATGCCTTCTTCCGAGATGACGTGGCTGGAGTGTAAAGAGACCGCAGGGCGAAGTCGATGCATCAAAGTTGCGTGACGTTTTCCAAGACTAAAGATCTACGATTCCCGACACATTTCTTCGAACTGTTTCGGGCGGATATCGTGGGGTTTATGGACGATGGGGGTGCAGGTTTGCGCTCCCGGGGGAGTGCAGAAGGGGGTGCATAAATGAGGTTTCGTGAGGAGATCGTGCAGTGCATGCAACCCAGTGATCGCGCCCTAGAAATGTCTCCCCGCTACAGAAATTGAACGTTCAACTATATGAACGTTCGACACGACGAAGGGTCCCTGAGAATTCAGGGGCCCTTGGTCGTTGCGGGGGACCGCGTTGGGAAGCTGGCGCAGTGTGAGGGCGGAGATTCATAACCGGTCAACGGTCCCTCCACGTCGGTACGTTGCAAAGTGAGCCTGATTCCGACTTTCCACGAAGGGCTTCACCAGCTCGACCACCGTCCTGACTGCGTTAGCGTCGTGACATGTCGATCGAAACTCGTGTATTCCTTTCACGTCCATCAATTGCAACACTTCGACTTGAACCAATGGGACGCGCAAAGAGTTGGGGAGCAACTGGCTTCTTAACGGAACGAATGGGAAAGTTGTGGTTGGTCACGAACTGGCACGTGCTTTCGGGTCGACATTTCCAAACGGGTAAGCCCCTTGACGAAACGGACTGCGCAACCCCAGTGTCTATAACGGTTCATTTTCCGACTGCCTATGACATCTCTGTCCGAGTCTCTCGCAACTACCCGGTGCTTGATGAGGACGGTGATCCGTTGTGGCTTGAGCATCCAGTACACAGACACGCGGTCGATGTTGCTGTCATGGAAATCGAGATCCCGGACACTGCAGCGCGGCAAATCTATTCGCTAGATCCGAGCCCCCAGCCCGCGGCAATGCGGGTGTCAGAGGATTTGAGCATTGTCGGATTCCCTTTTAAGCAGATGGGAGGGGCGATGACAGCCCTTTGGACCCGAGCAACTGTTGCGTCGGAGCCTGTTGTCGACTATGCGGGGCTCCCGTGTTTCCTGGTGGATGCGCGTTCCCGCTCTGGCCAGTCTGGTTCCCCCGTCCTGCTCTACAGGCCAGAAGGGACATGGATGGTCGCTGAGAACGGCGACCCGGTCACATATAACGAGCCATTCGAAGAATTCGTCGGTATCTACTCGGGTCGAATTAACGAGGAAAGCGATCTGGGATTTGTCTGGCGTAGAAGCGTGATCGAGGAGGTCATCGGCCGCGGGGTGGTAGGCGAGGTCTAACCAGGAGCCTGCTTAGCCATGTCGCCTCTCGCTTTACTCGGAGTCCGATGTCTCCAATATATGTTTCTTGCATCATATGTCTTGTGAGTCATATGATGTGCCGGTGACGTGGTCGGTCCTGATCAACGAGGAGGTATCGGACTGGATGCTGACTCTTGACGAAGCCGAGTACGACCAGGTCGTGGCAGCGTTGCAAGCACTCGGGGTTGATGGGCCAGCTCTGGGGCGCCCGTTCGTTGACACAGTCAAGGGATCACGTCATAAGAACATGAAGGAGTTGCGTCCACGAGGCACACATATCCGTTTGCTCTTCG
Source organism: Actinomycetota bacterium (assembly GCA_030684515.1). Classification (NCBI taxonomy): domain Bacteria; kingdom Bacillati; phylum Actinomycetota; species Actinomycetota bacterium. The sequence goes on along the minus strand of JAUXVJ010000012.1, from coordinate 24,981 downwards.
CCTTCGACCCGCTACGCCAGGCGGTCGTGCTGGTGGCAGGCGATAAGACGAATAGATGGAAGCAGTGGTACGAGGAGAACATTCCTGTGGCAGATGAGCGGTTCGACGCCCATGTGAAGCAGGTCAGTCAGCAAGCAAATGCAAGGAAGTCAAAGAAGGGGAGGTCGTCATGAATAAGTCGTCGTATGTCACGTTGGAGGAACTACTTGCAAAGCGGCCCGGCGATACGGCTCGCATCGCCAAGGCCCGCGACGAGATCCTGACCGAATCCAGGGCGCACCGACTCGCAGATGTGCGCAAAGCCAAGCACTTAACGCAGGAACAGCTTGCGGAGCGAATCGATATTGACCAATCCCGGGTATCACGGATCGAAAACGGTGACCTGTCCCGCACTGAGGTGGGCACGCTGGTCGCCTACGCGCAGGCAGTAGGCGGAACCCTGGAACTGGTTGTACGTATCGGTGACGTGGCCATTCCTTTAACGACACCCACGAATAAAGCTCCCACTCGAGCCAATTCTGCAAAACGAAAGTCGGCGTCGACACCCGGCACCAAGCCAAATCCAAGAAAGGCAACTGTCCATAAGACGAGATCGCCAAGAACCCGAATCGCCTAATTGCTTCGGACCATGTCACCGACTGGACGTGAAGTGGCAGTCTGCCTTCGCAATCTCGTGTTGCGTTGCCCAAATAAGAGAACAATTGATGTTATTGAGGACAAATATGTCCGAGGCAATTGAGCAGCGAATTCAGGTGGCCCTGGATCATATGGATGGGTGGTTGCCGGGGTCCACAGCCGGCCCCAAGCACCCAGTGTTCGAGTGGATTGCACAGGATCGCGCGGCGAATCGGCTCGATAACTTCACTGCAAGTGGCATAGAGAGCCTCGCTGAGATGACTACAACTCTTGACTTTGTCGACCCACCAATTGCAGGGATCGCGTCAGTCCGCCACCGTTTACGGATTGCCAGCGATGAGAATGAGCTTTGGAATATTCGTCTGGAATTGGCAGTCGCGCGGATGCTAGTTTTGGCCGGAGTTGCGTTTCGGTTCGGAGGCCCACCGAACCCAGAGCCAGATTTCGTGGTAGAAGGAGCCGGACTAGGCATCGAAGTTACTCGACGAGACTACGACGGGGTGGACGATCTCGTCCAAGTCCTCTCTCATCTTGTCGATTCGCTACCTCTAATTGTGACACTAACTTTTGATAACTACCCACTGCAAATACGTCAAGCAAAACGGCGCGAGATTATGACCCTCATTGCAGATGCGATCGCAAAGGGCGAGCGGATCGAGACAATTCACGAAATCGACACCTTCACTGGCCCTTTCGTCCTTACTGTCGATGTCTCGGATGCGTCCGACATGGGAGAGGACTCGAAAGTTCGAGTCGAAGTGGAGTCGCCCGCTCTCGCACGCACCATGGAGCAGGTCGAACTGGCCATACTTTCTAAGACGCGAGATGCACAGAAGCTCGAACAAGCACGTTCAATGCCAACGATCATTGTGGTCGAGTCATCAGATGTCGGATACGCATGGATGCGCAGCATGGCGACGTGGGAAGCCGTACTCAGGACGTGGATGACACCAGAGTTCCCATTTCTAGGTATTGGGCTAGTTCAACGCAACATATTGGTCCCAGGGCTGGGATACGCATTCGTATTGAATCCTCACGCGGATGCGAGTGCGCTCGCCCGTGGAGCCACTGTTCTGGCTCAGATAGCGGCTAATTATTCACCTTGAGGCGCGACAGACTCGTTCCCAACTTGCAGGCTGAAGTTATCGCAAATTGAATATTCACGCCTCACAACGACAGTTCGCTCTGTTGTGCCAAACTGCATCTGTGAGCGCGGCAATGGACGCGGGTCCTGATGAACTCTTCGACTTTTTAGATGTTGACTTTTCCGCGACCGTGGTCGCAACGCTTCTGGCACATCAAACTGAGCAGTCACTGACTCTTGTCGCAGGCAGCCTGATCTTCGGACCGGCGGAACTAGCGGACACTTCCTGGTTTGAATGGTCGGAAGCTGTGAATTTGTCACCTATGGCCTGGGTGAGCGAAGGGCTGGCGTCATGCAACTCAAACATTGCAGAGTGGCAAGAGTTCATCTATGAGCAAGATGAATGGGTACTGATTCGTTGCTCGATGAATGCCGACAAGGCCAAGGCCTGGCTACTTGGCGCCTTAATTGACGGCTCGACGGAAGTAGTGGTGAATGGGCGAGTAGTTGTTATCGACACCCCCCTGCGCCCTGCTCGAGAACTGTGCCGAGTGTCCGCCCACGTAGATTCACCGGCCGGTCGGCTGGTTGCTTCCGCGGCTCGCCCCGTACGCGGTTGGGTCCAGCCACTGGAAATCCGAAACCAAACAGTTAACAGGCAGGGCATGGTCGACCTTCCATCGCTCCATTTAGAGGGAGCCAGCCACGTGGATCTCCTTTGGCATTTTGCGGGTATCGCGGATCTCGTCGATGGTGGAATGGTTCCCGCAGGAGTATTCGTTGGCTCCATGGATGGGGACGCCTGGATCGGAGGTATCAAAGGTATCAATAAACTCTCGGAGCTTGAGGTTCAGATTCATTTGAACCCGGATCGCATCTCGCTCTGGGAACTAGAGCTCGAACTTGAGCAAGAAGCGCAAGGTAATTTGATCTACGCACGCCGTTCGCCATTGGAGTATTTCGTGTTACCTGCACATGGTGTCGAATCGGTGACTGCGACACTGCCCTATCTGGGTTCGGGAGTGCGCAACCGGGTCAAATTGTGGCACCGATCAGGAATCCTGTTGGACTGGACGGACATGTCCTCGCTGGTAGAGAGTTTTACCTTGGAGATCCGCAATCTCGATGCGCCAGCCGATCCTCCCTTTTCTTCGACTACGCGTGGACGCGTCGAAGAGGTGTTCGTGGCCGACCGCATGACCAAACTAGTTGCAGTCCAAGAGGCTTATGAAGTCATGCTGGCCCAGGGGGCCGGAGAGAGAATCATCCTAAAAGGCTCCACAGGCATAGACATCTTGCAAGGTCGACTGACATCTGCTCGAGGTCAGCTAACAATTTGCGACCTGTACTTCGGTGCGGACACAGCTGATTGGGTGCTAGTAAGCGGCGTTGGAATCCCAGTCCGAGTGTTAACTGGTGTGCGTGGAATCGTCCTACCCGCGATCCATCGCACTGTAGAAGTCAGAACGGTTGATCGAGCGAAGAGCCCTTTTCACGATCGCTTCTACTTGTGGTCGGGCGGAGGAATAAGTGTGGGAACCTCGCCAAATGGACTAGGTAAGAAAGCCTCAGTCCTACATTCCCTTCAGCCATCGGACGCAGCTCATTTGCTGAGCGAGTTCGAAGGTTGGTGGAAGGCAGCCAAATGAACCCTCAGTTGCAGGCACGTGCCTTGTCGTGAGCATGGCATTCTGACTCTCGTGAAAGTGATCCTTGAACCTGGCGATTACAGGGTGACCTGGGAGTTCCCCGATCAAGAAGGCAGGATCCACGAACTCGACGGTGAAGTGGAACTCGCGGCAGATCGAATGCCGCGCGCGACGGTCTTCGGAGACATTCCCACTGTGTGGACCGATGTTGAAAAGGGAAAGTCAGCGGCTTTCCCTCAGATTTACGAAGAAAAGCTCGTGGTTGGGCGCCTGGCGAACGGACGGCACATTGGTCTAGTTGACGTGACAGTGGAGGTTTGGCTGCCGGAGCGCGCCAGGTTGCGCGCACGAGCTGCGCTTGTTGGGAACACGCGGCCACCTGGTCCGGGCATAACTGTGACGGGCGTAGAGGTCCAAGTGGAAGGACTGGATTCCGTCGCGGGAAGTGGGCCTATTAAGTCGCTCGCCCTACCCATCCCGAAGCCAAATGGTAAGCGCTATCTAGATTGGAGTTGGACAGCAACAGGAAACGCAGAAAGCACGCAATTGTGGACTGACGAGAAATGCGAAGTCGAACTTCAGTTCTACAACTCGTTCACATCACCCAACGCCTTCATATTTCAAGTCTCCTTCCAACCAGTGATTCTCATGACTTTCCACGAACCAGTCCCCTTCGACAGAACCTTCACTGAGTGGATAGAACCTCTGAGGAGGTTGATATCGCTGTCGACCGGCAACCGGGAACGCCTTACATTCCTTGCACTCACAGTTGAGGGAGACCAGGACGGGACACACTCATTTCAGATCTATGGAACAGCGCTACACCAATGCCCATATTCATCCCAGAAGCCGAGCCACGGCCAGTCAAAGCCCACCTTTCACTTGGCACCGGAAGATATGTCTCTGCTCGCGCTTCTTCGCCGATGGCAAGAGCTTTCGGCGGAGCACCATCCGTTGCTTGAGACGTATGCGTCACTCATGTACGCCCCGGATCAGCACCCTCGTTCCGCGTTTCTGCTTCTCCTTCAGGCACTTGAAGGACTCCACGGCTTCGAAACGCGAGAAGTGTTCAAGGCGCGCTCTGAAGGTCTCGCACGACGAAGAGAAGTCGCATTGACTGAGGCGGAGGAAGCGGGACTTTCAGTTGAAACTATGAAGTTTCTACGCCAGAACGTCTCGAAGTCCCCCCGAACAAGTTTGGATGAAGCCCTCCAATTTGTTCTATCGTCAGTGCCTGTGGATGTGCTGCCGGCTCTTGAAAAGTCTGAATTGATCAGACAGGTGATGTCCGACGTCCGCCAACCGAAAAGGGTTGTGGACTGCCTTCGGATTGTGCGCAACGACTTGGCTCACGGAACTCGCGGGTATGACGCGGAGGGTCTTCACGATGTCGTTTCACTTCTCGATGGTGTCGTTCGAGCACACTTCCTCCGCATACTCGGCTGCTCATCTGCAGCTCAACTAGCAGCGCAGGAACCGTAGACCGTAGGCGGGCATGTGCTCATTCCATGAATTGGACGCATGAATCGCAGGTGAGTTCGCGAACAACTTGCCTATTGGGAAGCCTGCAACCACGCAACGGCCAAGAGTAAGGATGAAAGCAGAGCTAAAAATACGGCACTTTGGAAGATCGTGATTTGGGTGGCATTCGTGTCCTCGCCAAATGCCACCCAATCCAAGTGCATTTGCGCCAAGCTGCGGGTCCGCGGAGACTCGGCCTTAGAGAAAATCTTAGAGTTGATGAAACCCATCTCCCGGGCATTAACAACGACGCTGGAAGCTCCCATCATGCATAGAGCAAGCACGGCAATTCCGGCAATCCAGAACCCAAGAGTCCAATTGGACTCCTTTCGGGCGACACCTGAGTAGATCGCCAAGAAGCCTGCGAGCAAGGCAAGACAGGTAGTCAAGAGAAACTGCGCCCGTCCCCGCACTTCGGCCAGGCTTGATCTTTGGTAGTCGAATTGTCGCCGCCCCTCTTCAATGAGGAGAGCAAGCTCGGCGTCCGTCCAGGCGTCAAGTTCACCTGCGGTTTGCAGGTCAACTGCGTACGAAGGTGCATTCACGCCTGGCAGGAGGCCCGCGCATTGCCAAAGGTACATTCGCCAAAGTCGCGGTCCTCCTTCGGACGGGATTGGGACGTTCACGCGATTCCTCCCAACCAAATCGCTATGCATTCAGCCACCTCGGTTGCAATCGGTTCCGGCAAGAAAAGCCATTGCCCGCTGGGGTTCACATCAAGTAGGAAAGCTCCCTCGGAATTCACGATCCAATCCTGGCTGGAGTAGCCCAGCATTAGCCGGCGCGCGATCGCCTGAGCCTGCATCACAATGGCAGGGTCGGGCTCCGCTACCGACAGGAATTCTCCGTGTGCGGCATCTTCGCGCCTCCAGTCAAGCGGGCGCCCGCTCGCTTCTATGGAAGCTACCCAGGTGGATTGGAGCACTGTGACCACTCGCAAGTGAAAATCCGCGGGTATCAATTTTTGAATGAGAAATGGAGCCCCCGCGAGAGTTTCAGGTGGCAGTTTTGCTAGTTCAATCTCTGTCGTGTAAACCATTCTCGGATCCCCAAACTCATCAAAGTAATGGCTCGGGCCTAAAGGCTTGACAACAGTTGCACCATCTATCGCCTCAAGTGCTGCTGCCAAATTATTTGTCACGATTGTCCGTGGCGTCTGGATCCCGAGTGCTCGAGCAGCCTGTATTTGAGTCAATTTGCTCTCCGCCACCAGGACGCTATCGAGCGTAGTGAGCCACTCAACGTCGGCACTGCGGACTACGCCAGCGAGCAGAGACATCCACGAACTCGAAACAGCTGATTCCCGACTCTGCAGAGCAATCCCCCGATTCCAATCGAGGGGTGCCAGTCGTCGAATCCATCCTCTTGACTGCGGCCGCTCGCTCCCGAGTTTGAAATTGACACCAGCCCGAAAAAACAACGCCTCTTCAAGAACGAATGTCTCCCCACCCAAGGTGGCGACGTCAAAGATTGATGGTTGGCAGTGACGAAGCAAGTTACAAACAGCTTGAACATGCAAATCTTGAGGATCTCCGACAATCAAAGGAGCCGCCTGATTCATGAGATGTTCAGGCCCGGAGTGAACAAACACAATCCGGATGAGGCCTCATCGACAGTTTCAATGGAAGCCCTTGTCAGAGTGGAAGAGACTAGCGAACTGGCGAGAGGGACATCGAAGCCGCTGGACAAGAGCGCATACAGATCTGAAGCTGGTATTGCCAACACTAACCTCCGCCCGTAGGCAGTCGCGCTTCGCTATTGCGAATGTCAGCCGAGCGTCAATCCCGCAGCCATGAAAATGTAAGAGGTTCCTTCATCCACGGTTTCGATCGATTTCGTAACCATAGAAGTGCGCGGCGATGCGTTCGATGCTTCTAGAGGCTCGCTCAACAAGCCATACAACGAAATAGCGGTCGCCATGAGGCGAGACTACTCGTCACATAGGTACTAGACCCTTTAGGCGTAGCCGAGGAGGTGAGGGCTACTTCAGACAGATCGCACTGGCAATGGAAAGAATCTCGTGCCGCTCGCTGCCTCGCTGCCTATTCAATAGTCAGCGTTTATGGACAATGGGGGTGCAGGCCTGCCCTCCAGAGGGAGTGCAGAAGGGGGGTGCAAAGTGAGGTTTCGTGAGGAGATCTTGCATTGCGCCCAACCCATTGGTCGCGCCCTACTTATGTCTCCCCGCTACAGAAATTGAACGTTCAACTACATGAGCGTTCGGTACGACAGAGGGTCCCTGAGACATCAGGGCCCCTTTGTCTTTTCGGGGGAGGACGAGCGAGCTCGCTTGCTGTGTGGTGGGAATTGGTCATGGCCAGTCAACGGTGGTGCCTATTCGGTACGGGGCAAGTTGGTTGGGAATCAACTTGCCAGCGAGACTCAGCCACAGTCATTGGGATCGACAGCAACGGCAACCCTGAGGTGCAAATTGCTTGGCAAAGCCCTTCACCACGGACCATGCCGGTCAGACACAGCCTGTACTTGACGATTCGCATTGGCTAAGGCAACGGCCCTCGCCGTCCTCGTACTTGCTTGGCTAGTTATTGACTCGCTTGGCCTGTCCAGTTGTTCGAAGGTATCCGCGGCGTTGTGCCCACATTTCGAATATGACTGTGGCGAAGGGTGGAATGGATGCGCCAAGCGCGGTGATGGTGGTCCATCGGATGGGCCACTTTTGGTGTCTCGCTGTCAGAATCGTGATGATGACGTAGGCGATGAATGCCGCGCCGTGCAGGCTGCCGAAGACGCGCACTCCTAGTTGTGTGGTTTCAGTGATGTATTTGAGGTACATCCCGACTAGAAGTCCGGCCCAGGTGAATGCCTCGATGACGGCGATGGTCTTGAAGGTTCGGACCATTGGTCCAGTCCTGGGCTTTGACGCCTTGAGATCCGTGGTGGCGCTGTCCAATGTCAGCATCCTTCCGTCTAAGTGATGTGTGGTGTAGTGGGCAGAAGGGTGTGGTTTCATTTCATGCTTGCGAGAGCGCTTGAGAGCGATAGTGGCGATGGAGCAGCGAGTTAGCGCAGAATCCCTCTTTGTCTGGCTGTGGAGATTGCCGCTGTTCGAGAGGTCACGTCGAGCTTGGAATAGATGTGCGCGAGGTGCGATTTCACTGTGGTTTCAGTGATGAACAGTTCTGCGCCGATGTCAGTATTGGAGTATCCAGCGCTAACAAGTTCGAGCACTTCGATCTCTCGCGAGCTCAAAGTCACGCGAGGTGTGCGTAACCGGTCCAGTAGTCGAGACGTGATCACTGGGGCGAGAGCGCTTTCTCCGGCGGCGGCGGCCCTGACTGCGGCGATGAGTTCGTGAGGGGGCGCGTCTTTCAGGAGGTAGCCGCTCGCGCCTGCCTCAACAGCTCCAAGGATGTCGGCATCCGAGTCGTAGTTCGTCAGCACGAGGACATATGGGGCTGCGTCGAGTGCTCGGATGCGGTGGGTGGCGTCGACGCCTGTTGGCGTAGCACCGGCGCCGAATTGAAGGTCCATCAGGACAACGTCCGGGTTCTCTCGTTCCGCAGCGTTCACGGCTTCTTGGGGTGAAGTTGCTTCTGCGACAACCTCGAAGTCCTCTTCCAGGCTGAAGAGTGCATTGAGGCCGGCGCGCACCACTGGGTGATCATCTGCAATGACCAGCCTGATCACGGCGTTTCCCCGATGCAGAGGTTGACGGCCAACGTGGTGCCGCGACCCAGCGCGGCATCAATTGTCAAGGTTCCACCCAACTGTTCTACGCGCTCTTGCGTGGCCTGCAGCCCGAATGAATCAGACTTGCCCATCACGTTGTTCACCGGCATGAGCGGGTCGAATCCGCAGCCGTTGTCAACAATGGTGAACTGCAGCTCCTGTTGTTCGACGGTGAGGGCAACCGTGGCAGCGGTGGCGTGGGCGTGCTGGATGACGTTTGCTATTGCTCCTTGCGCAATGCGCAGCAGAGCGGTTTGGAGGTGCATCGGCAGGGCGATTGCATCGGACACTTCCACGTTGACGGTGAGTCCTTGAGTTGCCCACTGTGTGCGAGCAAGCCTGTTGAGAGCACCGCCTAGGCCCTGGTCGTCAAGTTGGGGTGGGGTGAGTTCGCGTATAAAGCGCCGAGCCTCGGCGAGGTTGGCGGCTGCGGTTTCGCGTGCAAGCCGGATGTACTCCACGCCGGGTCGGTCAGGGTCGGCGCGTTCGGCTGCGTACAGGAGCATCTGAATGCTGGATAGGCCCTGGGCAAGGGTGTCGTGGATCTCCCGGGCGAGCCGCGCGCGTTCGGCGAGAACTCCCGATTCGTGCTCTGTTGCAGCGAGTTGCCCACGCGTATTGAGGAGTTCGGTCATGAGTTCCTCACGCTGTTCGGCTTCGCGGGCCAGCGCTTGATACCCAAGGCCGATCAAGAGCGCAACACCTGCACCGACAAGCGGGCCCACCACGCCACCGACTGTCCACTCTCCGCGCAGTCCAAGCGCACAGATCACGACGATTGTCGAAGTCACGATCGCGGTAGACCCCCACCACCGTCCCAAGAGGTGAAGGAAGAGGAAAAACAACGGGAATACTAGGTAGGCGGCGTCGGGGCTCAGCCCGAGCAGGATCAACCATTCGACGGTGAGTACGCCCAACCAACCCAGTGCCAGGAGCCTGCGGTGCGCAGGCCCGCTGCGCCTGATGAATGCTCCCAGGCCATAGGTCACCGCAAGGGCGATGGATACGGTGACGATGGGGGTGCTGCTGTCGGTCGGCGTGATCACAGCGCGGGTGATGACCAGGAATGTGAGGGCAAGAAACAGGACGTGCAGGCCTGTGCGTAGACCAACGAAGACTGGAGTCGCAGCTGCACGGGTCATGGTTTGAATTTAGTCGACCCTCCAATGATGCACATCGTTCGAAAGTATGACTGCCTCATCCCTCCATCGGCTGCACAACAGTGTTCGTCTGGCCGATGAACTGAACCGTCCAAGACGCGAGAGTGGACCTGTCATCGAAAACGATGGCAGGAAGGAACACTTCATGTTCGTCGCATTTCGCGATCTGCGCTTTGCCAAGGGCCGCTTCGTGCTCATCGGCTCTGTTGTGTGCCTCATCACCGTTCTGGTGGGCTTCCTCAGTGGCCTGACAGGGGGCCTGGCCACGCAAAATATTTCGGCAGTGCTGGCAATCCCCGCTGATCGCATCGTGTTCTCTGCACCTGGCGTAGATGCACCCGGCCCCAGCTTCTCCGACTCCACCATCACCCAGCAGCAAGCTTCGGCATGGGGATCAACAGCAGGAGTGGAGAACTCTCAACCGATAGGCATCAGCCAGACTCACGCCGAAACCGACAGCACTCGCGCCTCGATCGCCATCTTCGGCGTGCGGCCAGGATTCGATTCGAGCGCACCTTCCCGTGACGGACTCCTGGGATTCTCCAATCCCGCAGCGAAAGCCCTTGGCGTGACTGCTGGCGACGCCGTCACGATCGCCGGCACTGCCTACACCGTCGAAACAGTCGACGGCGACGGCTGGTACAGCCACACCCCAGTAGTGCAAATGACATTGCACGACTGGCAGGTCTACTCGACCGCCACGGGTAATCCTGATGCCTACGCCACCGTCTTGGCCGTCACCGGAAATCCTGACTGGACTGCTGCTGACACAGCCAATGCCACCTTGTCCCAAAGCACGCTCGTATCCCTAACCGCAATTGGTGCGTTCCGCTCCGAGATCGGATCGCTGATGCTGATGGTCGCCATGCTGTTCGGCATCTCGGGTCTGGTGATCGGAGCGTTCTTCACGGTATGGACCCTGCAAAGGAAAGGCGACGTTGCCGTACTCAAAGCCTTGGGTGCCAGCACCAGATCCCTAATCCGCGACGCGCTTGGCCAAGCACTCATCGTGCTGCTGCTCGGCATCGGCCTTGGCATGGGTTTTGTCAGTCTCTTCGGCGCGCTCGCTGGTTCCGCACTGCCATTCATGCTCAGCCCACTAACGACGGTCCTGCCGGGTTTGATCATGATCACACTCGGGCTCGCTGGCGCCGCTTTCGCGCTCCGCTCTGTCACGTCCGCCGACCCCCTCACAGCCCTTGGGAGCAACCGATGATCCACCTGGACAACATCACCCTCACCTTTCCCGACGGCGAAGCACGCATCACCGCAGTCGACAATGTTTCACTCACGGTGCTACCCGGAACCGTCGTCGGAATCGCCGGTCCCAGCGGCTGCGGAAAATCCAGTCTCCTCGCCGTCGCAGCAACGCTTATTCGCCCGGATTCCGGCCGCGTCATCATCGACGGCATTGATACGACTCTGCTGAATCCGCCGGCAGCGACCCAGCTTCGGCGCAGAAGTATTGGGATCATTTTCCAGCAGTCAAACCTCATTGCTTCCCTGACCGCTCGCGAGCAGCTGGAAGTCATGAATGAACTCGGCGACCATCACAGCAGACGAAACCGTGCAAAGGTCGCCGCCCATGCTGACGCAATCCTTGAAGCGGTTGGCCTTGCAGACCATCGCGACAAGCGCCCCAATCAGCTCTCTGGCGGTCAGCGGCAACGCATCAACATCGCCCGCGCACTGATGAACGAGCCCAGCGTGCTCCTAGTAGATGAACCCACAAGTGCCCTAGACCAAGACAACGGCGCTAAAGTCATGGACTTGATCCTGCAGTTAACCGAGGAAATGAAGACGGCTACTTTGCTTGTGACCCACGATTCGATCCATCTGCCGCGCATGGCCAACGTCGTTCACCTGCTCGACGGGGCACTCTCCGACGCCGGGACCCTCGCTGCCTGAAATCGATGGCGTGAAGTACTAGCGATCACTTCCACTCCCGAAAGTCGTTGCCGCATTTCCGGCCTCTTCCCGCGCTCATGAATTACACGGGACACATGTCATGCCGTATGGGCGCAGTTGAAGTCGTTCGAGTGGAATCGGCTCGCGACACACGGTGCAGGTTCCGTAATTGCCGATTTCCATGCGATCGAACGCTGCATCTACGAGCGCGATGATGCCGAGCGCGTCCGCGATCATGTACTCAGCATTTTCAGCAGTCTGCTGAAGTAAGGCACTGCCAATGGAATTGTCACTAGTCAAAGCGTTGAGAGTGATGCGTGCTTGAGCGACATCAGCTTCGTTCTCCACTCGCAAGCGAACAAGGGCCTGCTTCAATTCGGCCAGATCAATCTCACCTAGTACGAGTTCGGTCCGGGTTTGCATTCTGTCCTCCAATAAAAATAGTCGGTACCAAGACTTGGCACCGACTGGGGAATTGTGATTTAGCCCCGCGATCGCCTTTGCATGAATCGAGCAGCGTCGAGTTGCTGCACATTTTGCTTGCGCGGAATCGCGCAGGTGGTGGCGTTTGACATGGAACAACTGTAGCCCGGTTGATAAGTTTGCATCAATCTAGGAGGAATGCGAGCACAATGACCATTAAGGCGAAAGTGAACACTCCTGTGTCCTGGTGCGAGATCTTCAGCGTGCGGAGTCGGCGCTGCTATGCAATTCGCCGGCAATCAAGTGACGCATTCAGAGGTTGTGCGAGCGCCGGGTCGGCGGGATACTTTGTAGGTCACTTCACTTCTCGCAATTGTTCGGAGCGGTTCAAACTGTGGATCCATACGTGCAAGCAAACTCAGAAAGAAGTTGGTTGATGTGGAGAAGTTTTCGCTGACAGCGCTTGCTCGAACACAGCTAGAAGTTGCACGACAGGCATCGAGTGGCCGCAGTGCGACAACAGTGTTTGGTGGACACGAGCACGTCCTTCGTCAGACACTGATCGCACTCAGCGCCCAGCGCATGCTCGAAGAACATGCCAATCCAGGAGAAGCGACGGTTCAGGTGTTGCATGGGCGGGTGCGGTTAGCAACTGGTGCGGATGCATGGGAAGGGTCGGTTGGCGATCTTCTCGTTGTACCCGACGCGCCACACTCGTTGGAAGCACTAGAAGATTCAGTGGTATTGCTGACCGTCGCAAAGATCGCAAAGTAGCTTCCACTCCGTGCTTCGCTGCGCAGAGGAACCTCGGTCCTGAATTGAAGCGAATCAAGCTCTGGGTTGGAAGGGGCGCCTGACATGAATGTGTGCGGGGTGGGTGCAGGCCTGCACCCCCAAGGGAGAGCAGAAGGGGGTGCAGAAATGGCGATTCGTGAGGACAACTTGCAGGGCACGCAACCCAACGATCGTGCATCCTCAGTGTCTCCCCGCTACAGATTGAACGTTCAACTAAATGAGCGTTCGTACGACGAAGGGTCCTGAGAATTCGGGGCCCTTTCGTTGTATCGGGGGACAGTGGAACGACATCGGTTTCGGTCAAGACGCAGAACGTGGGCTAGTGGACGTCAGTGAGTGATACCATCGTTGGTATGTCCTGGGGTTCGGTGGAACTTGAGCCGGAGGTCCGTGACTGGCTTGAAGGGCTCGTGGGCAGCGAGTTCGGCTATGCGGCGTTCTACGTTGATCTGCTGGCCGAGCGAGGTGTCCTGCTCTCTGAGCCGTACACCAAGCAGTTGGACGGCAAGTTGCGGGAGCTTCGGTTCGATCTTGGTCGTCAGGCAATCCGGATTACCTACTGGATCGCCACAGGCCGCCGAATCATTCTGCTGACAGTCTTTTCCAAGACCAAGGACAGGGATCGCGCGCAGGTGGCACGGGCGAAGAAGGCGATGCTCGCTTGCATGCAAGCCGAGCACTATGTGGAAGAGGAGGAGTGATGGCACGTACGTCATGGGATGACATCAAGGCCGCTCGCGCAGGCGACTCGGCAGTTGAGCCCGCATACGCCGCAGCCAAGCTCGCATTCGAACTGGGGGAGCAGGTTCGTGGTTTACGCGAGGAGCGGGGCTGGAGCCAGCGCGACCTGGCCAAACTCACCGGCATGACCCAGCCCGCCATCGCGCGTTTCGAGGCGGGCGGTACGACGCCGACCCTGCCGATCCTGCAGCGCATCGCTAGCGCTTTCGACACGACGCTCTCTGTCCAGCTCAAGCCGAAGGCCGTCGCCTGAACTCGGCAATGAAAGTGTGCGGGGTGGGTGCAGGCTTGCACTCCCGGGGGAGTGCAGAGTGGGGTGAAGAAATGGTCTCTTGTGAGGGTAACTCGCAGGGCATGCAAGCCGGTGATCGTGCATCCTCAGTTTCTCCCCGCTTCTATCTGAAGATTTGACTAAATGAATCCTCCGTAACGACGAAGAGTCCCCAAGAGGTCGGGGACACTTCGTCGTTACGGAGGCCCACGCAGCGATGCTGGCGTTGGGCAACGGCGAATGCTCATCTCTATTCAACGGTGTGAACGTGCTCGGTATTCGCAAGTTGGGTCTGAATCGGCCTTCACCGCAAAGTGCGTCAACCAGATCGACGGCGATCCCCTTGGCCGAAAGTCGGCGGAGGCGATGCAGACCTGCGCCCCTTTTGGGGTCAGGGGTATCCCGGCCGCCCGTCATCGTCGACGTGGCTGGCAGGCTCAACGCAGCGCTGGCGACCGCGGCTGCTGTGGTCGCATCGTCTACGTGACCGACTCACTCAGGCAAAGATCTGGAGACTCAATGGAGCTGGACGCGAACACCGTCACCGTGATCCTGAACCGGCTCAGTCGCGCGCAGGGTCACGTCGTCGGCGTCATCCAGATGCTCGAGGAAGGCTGGGGTGCCGGACCTGGAAGTCCTGGAGGGAGTCTTCTTGTCCCTCCGTGAGTCTTCGATGACGACTCGGCAGCCGCCAACCCACTCCGCGTCGGCTAGTGAACGTCGCACGGCATGGCTCCTGGTTCTCGGGCTGACCGCGGCGCCGTTGCCCAACTCTCACGCCGAACTCCGCACGGGTGGGCTGTACAGATTCGTCCGGCACCCGATCTACGGCGGGCTCCTGCTACTCGCCATCGCTCTCACGCTCGCCTCGGCCAGTTCGTGGACCACCATGGCGTGCGTTGCACTGGTCGCGCTGATCAACGCCCAGGCACGCTGGGAGGAACGGCGCCTCACCGAGCGATTCCCGGCCTATGCCGCCTACGCCGACTGCACCCCACGATTCATCCCTGGACTGACCAGATAGGCGATAGCACGGTCTGCCGGGACCGTCGATCACGCCCTTCTTACCGCCCATAAGTACACGTCGCCGGCAGTGGTGTGCTCCGAGGTATCCCCATGCTGAGTGCGACCCAACTGCTCGGTGGTGAGGTCCGGGAACGAAGACGCCAGAAGTGCCTCGGTGAACAGACGCTCCGGGTCGGGGGGCCCGGCGAGCCCTAGGGACTCGACGTGATGACCGACGACATACAGGTGACCGCCGGGGGAGACTGCGTGCGCGGCTGTCGAGAAGAGGTGCGCACGGTCAGCCGGTGGCAGGTGCATGTTGGCCAGCACGACGAGCTGGTAGGCGTTGGCCGTTGTGTAGGTGGTGAGGTCCGCTTGGACAGTCGTCAGGGCACAGCCGGTCTGCTTCGCGCGTTCGTTGGCCTGAGCCAGCCCCACCGTGGAGCTATCGACCCCGGTGACGTCCCAGCCGCGCTGGGCGAGCCATACGGCGTTACGACCGGTGCCACATCCGAGGTCCAATGCGGTACCGGGTTCAAGGCCATTGACAAGCCGGACCAGAAGGGGGTCGGGGCTGGTTGGCCAGGCTTGCGTTGCGTAGCGCTCGTCCCACATGGCAGAGACGTCGGTTGCCGTGGACGGGTGCTCTCCGCCGTGCCCGTGATGGTGCTCGGTGTCATGTGCGTGCTGGTCGGGTGTCGGTGTTCCGGTATCGCTCACTGGGCTCCTCGTGCTGTAGGCAACCTGAAGCATCGGCCGCTGGCTGCTGGTGTGCGTCAGCGGTGCAAGTGCGGCAAGGCGTTCATGAGTAGTAGACCGGCAGGCACC
Source organism: Actinomycetota bacterium (assembly GCA_030684515.1). Taxonomy (NCBI): domain Bacteria; kingdom Bacillati; phylum Actinomycetota; species Actinomycetota bacterium. The sequence continues at coordinate 9,270 of JAUXVJ010000012.1, read as the reverse complement.
AAATCCAGAGCGGTTCAGCTTGCGCCATCCTGGCCCATCTACCGTAACTCGCTGGCTCCCAAGTGCTGCTAACGGCGGCGGCGCACCAGCGTGGGCAACCTGTCCCCGCACGAGTAGGGAAACTGAACGCCACCGCGATTGCCGCGCCATGATCAAGCAACCAAACCGTCCGGGAAACCGGGTCTGGCACCCTGCGACGCCAAGGAATTCGTGAGCCGGTGTAGCTCTCCGCGGTGTCGCCAAGCCTGAGTACGACACTTTCGGTCGAGTAGTGCAAGGTCGAACTGGAATCTCGGGTGGTCAGGCGAGGAGGCTGCGGAGCATCCAGGCGTTCTTCTCGTGGACCTGCATGCGTTGTGTGAGCAGGTCGGCGGTGGGTTCGTCGTGAGCATGTTGGACGGCTGGAAACACAGACCGGGCGGTGCGTGCGACGGTCTCTTGTCCCTTAACGAGGCGGCGGATCATCTCTGTGGCATCGGGTTTGTCGTCGTCTTCGGCGACAGATGAGAGTGCGGCGAACTCTCGGTAGCTGCCCGGTGCGGGTGCACCGAGGGAACGGATACGTTCTGCGATGAGGTCGACTGCTAGCGCGAGTTCGTTGTACTGCGTCTCAAACATCAGGTGAAGGGTTTGGAACATCGGCCCGGTGACGTTCCAGTGGTAGTTGTGGGTTTTGAGGTAGAGGGTGTAGCTGTCGGCGAGGAGTCGTGAGAGGCCGTCGGTGATGGCCTGACGGTCGGCTTCGTTGATTCCGATGTCGATGGTGAGATCAGTCATGGCTTGTCGTCCTTCCGGTGTGGTCGATGGTGGCATCGCTTGATCATTGTGGGGGCGACGCCACCATCGACGCGTGCTGTGTTCGGTCAGTTCAGGTCGAAGCGGTCTGCGTTCATCACCTTGGTCCATGCGGCCACGAAGTCGCGGACGAACTTCTCCTTGTTGTCGTCTTGGGCGTAGACCTCGGCGTAGGAGCGGAGCACTGAGTTCGATCCGAAGACGAGGTCCGCCCTCGTGGCGGTCCATTTCACGGTGCCGGTCTTGCGATCACACACCTCGTAGGTGCCGGCTGAGACTTGCTTCCAGGAGTTCCTCATGTCGGTGAGGTTCACGAAGAAGTCGTTGGTGAGCGCGCCGACATGGTCGGTGAACACGCCGTGACGGGTGCCATCGTGGTTCGTGCCGATCACGCGCATGCCACCGACGAGCACCGTCATCTCCGGAGCGGTGAGGCCCATCAGTTGGGTGCGGTCGAGTAGTAGTTCCTCCGCGGTCACGGCGTATTCCTGCTTCTGCCAGTTGCGGTAGCCGTCGTGGATCGGTTCAAGCGGTGCGAACGAGTCGACATCGGTCTGCTCCTGGGTGGCGTCGCCGCGTCCCGGCGAGAACGGCACGGTGACGTCGAAGCCGGCGGCCTTGGCCGCCTGCTCTACCCCCACGTTGCCGGCCAGCACGATCACGTCGGCAACGCTGGCACCAGATTCGGCCGCGATGGATTCCAAGACGCCGAGCACCTTGGCCAGTCGGTCGGGTTCGTTGCCCTCCCAGTCCTTCTGGGGCGCGAGGCGGATGCGGGCACCGTTGGCGCCACCGCGCATGTCGGAGTTGCGGTGCGTGCGGGCGCTGTCCCACGCCGTGGTCACCATCTCGCTGACGGTCAAGCCGCTCCCAGCGATGCGGACCTTGACGGAGTCGACGTCATATCCGGTGGCCCCAGCGGGGACCGGGTCCTGCCAGATCAGGTCTTCGGCGGGAACCTCTGGTCCGATGTAGCGGGACTTGGGCCCCATGTCGCGGTGGGTCAGCTTGAACCACGCCCTGGCAAAGACCTCGGAGAAATACGCGGGGTCCTGATGGAAGCGTTCGGAGATCTCACGGTAGATCGGATCCTTGACCATGGCCATATCGGCGTCGGTCATCATCGGCATGCGACGGATCGACGGATCCTCGACGTCGACTGGCATGTCCTCCTCCGCGATACCGACGGGCCACCACTGCGAGGCGCCGGCGGGGCTCTTGGCGAGTTCCCACTCGTACTTGAACAGCAGGTCGAAGTAGCCGTTGTCCCAGCGTGTCGGGTGGGTGGTCCAGGCGCCCTCGAGGCCTGAGGTGACGGCGTCGCGGCCGACACCGCGGCTAGTGTGGTTCATCCAGCCCAGGCCCTGCTCCTGGATGCCGGCTGCTTCGGGCTCCGGGCCCAGTGCGGTCGCGCTGCCATTGCCGTGGGTCTTGCCAACAGTGTGGCCGCCGGCGGTCAGTGCAACGGTTTCCTCGTCGTTCATCGCCATGCGGGCGAAGGTGATCCGGACGTCGGCTGCGGTCTTCAGCGGGTCGGGATTGCCGCCCACCCCCTCGGGGTTCACGTAGATCAGACCCATCTGCACTGCGGCCAGCGGGTTCTCCAGCGACTCGCGGTCGTTGGCATCGGCGTCGTAGCGGGTGGAGTCCAGCCACAACTTCTCCGAGCCCCAGTAGATGTCCTTCTCGGGCTGCCAGATGTCGACGCGGCCGAGGCTGAATCCGAAGGTCTTCAAACCCATCGACTCGTATGCGACGTTGCCGGCCAGCACAATCAGGTCAGCCCAGCTGATCTGGTTTCCGTACTTCTTCTTGATCGGCCACAGCAAGCGGCGCGCCTTGTCGAGGTTGACGTTGTCGGGCCAGGAGTTGAGCGGGGCGAAGCGCTGGTTGCCGGTGCCGGCACCACCACGGCCGTCGGCAGTGCGATAGGTGCCGGCGGAGTGCCAGGCCATACGGATCATCAGGCCGCCGTAATGGCCCCAGTCGGCAGGCCACCAGTCCTGACTGTCAGTCATGAGGGCCTGGAGGTCGGCCTTCACGGCCGCCAGATCGAGGGTCTTGACCGCCTCTCGGTAATCGAAGCCCGCGTCCATCGGGATCGTGTGAGGGTCGTGCTGGTGCAGGATGTCAAGGTTGAGAGTCTTGGGCCACCACTCGGTTGGTGACATGTCCGACTGCACGTTTGCTCCGTGCACGACCGGGCAGATGGCTTCGTTGTTTGCGCTCATGGCTCTCCTTGTTGGGTGTGCAGTGGCGGAACGGGTCAGGCGGAGTCGGGGTCCTGCTGGCAGTTGGGGCAGTGGCCCCAATAGATGACCTCGGCTTCGTCAATGTCGAAGCCATGGTCGTCGCTCGCAGCGAGGCACGGCCGATCACCGACGGCGCATTCGACGTCTTCGACTCGACCGCACCCACGGCAGATCAGGTGATGGTGGTTGTCAGCGGTCCGAGTCTCGTAGCGGGCCGGGGATCCCGCCGGCTGGATGCGGCGCAGCAGGCTGAGGTCGCTGAGCGTGTTGACAGTGTCGTACACAGACTGGCGAGAGATCGAGCCGATCGCATCGCGCACCCCCTGCAGCACTTCCTCGGCAGTGGCGTGCGGCTGTTCGCTCAATACGCGCAGGACAGCGAGGCGCTGCGCTGTGACAGAGATGCCCTGCTCTCGGAGCAGGGTTACGGGGTCTTGGTTCATCGTGCCGACTGTATCAATATTTGGATTAACTGTAAATATAGATTAAGTCCAAATATTGAAAGATTTCGTACATGATCCACTGCGAACGCACCTTGAGTGCCGGTGGCCTGCCCAGTCGCTGCTGGGATCGTCACGGTGAACACGGCTACTTCTCCAACGCGAGCATCGAACTTCCAGAGTAGGAGATTTACGCGACAACTCGGTCCTGACCGTGCAGCGGATTCTTCAGCGATCCGTACTGCGGATGCGCACGCGTGGAGGCACTGTGGTCGAGTTCTCGCTTCGGGATCATCCTCGGTGATGTCGGCTGATTGTTGCCCTGTGAGAATGTGCGCCCACTTGTGAACCGACGTGATCCTCAGCCGCGGAATGGGCAGGCGATCCCACTAGGGCCTGCCCCGAGTTCGATTGCCGTATGCAGTTGAAGATCCGGGCTTTACTGACCTATTTTTGCCGAAAGTGTGCGGGGTGGGTGCAGGCTTGCACTCCCGGGGGAGTGCAGAAGGGGGTGCAGAAATGGCTGTTTGTGAGGGCAACTTGCTGGGCGCGCAACCCGATGATCGTGCATCCTCTGTTTCTCCCCGCTACAAAATTGAACGTTCAACTAGTTGAGCGTTCGGCACGACTGAGGGTCCTTGAGATATCAGGGGCCCTTTGTCGTTTCGGGGGAGGGCGAGCGAGCTCACTTGGCGCACAGTCGGAATAGGTCATGCCCTGTCAACGGTGCAGGGGCCTTGGTACCTCGCAAGTTGGCATGATCAGACTCCCGGGCGACGCCACGCGTTTCAATCTGGTCGACAGAAATCCCAATTGCTAGAACCGCGAAGGTGTTACCCGCGAAAACGTCGTCACAGCCGGCCGCGTCCCCAAGATCGCACGAGCGATGGAACTTATCTCAGCCGCGTGGCACGGATTCGACCGATTTGGAAGACTGCGAGGCCTGTCGGAATTCATCCAATGACTCTTCTGCTCGCTGGAGTGCATGGCTGAGTTCGTCGGCCGACTTGAGTTGTTGTTGTAGTCGTGTGCGTCGTTGGTCAAGGTCGGCATGGAGTGATGTGAGTTCTTTCAAGAGTTTCGCGCGGGTGGCCGCATCCGCCTTGGTGACTGCATCGAGTATCTGCACGAGGTTGCGCATTTCTTCCAGGCTGAAGCCCAATGGCTTGAGAGTCTTCAGGACACGCAGACGTTCCTCCTCCGCTGGCCCGAAGAGCCGGAATCCACCTGGGCTGCGAGTAGAAGGGACTACGAGTCCGACCTCTTCGTAGTAGCGAACGGTGCGCATGCTCAGCCCTACGCGCTCGGCGAGCACGCCGATCTGTACGAGGTCGGGTTCGTGTGGTGTCTTTGCAGTCATCAGTGTCCTGAGCCGAGGCGGCCTTTGAGGCGGGTGCGCATGGCGGTGCTGTATTCGTTCACGCCGATAACCTCCACGTTCTTGTCGCGTTTCTCGTATTTGTAGATGATCGCATCCAGAGCTGCAACGGTGGAGGCGTCCCAGATGTGCGCACCGGTCATGTCGATGACGACTTGGTCTGGGTCGTGGGTGAAGTCGAATTGGTAGACGAGATCATTGCTGGAGGCGAAGAACAGTTCGCCGTGTACGTGGTAGGTGATCGAGGCGCCGTCGTCGTTGAGTTGACTTTCAACGGTGACGAGGTGGGCGACGCGGCGGGCGAAGAGCACGGTCGCGGTCAGCACACCAACGACCACACCAATGGCCAGGTTGTGTGTGAAGACGGTGGCGATGACGGTGGCGAGCATGACGGTGGTTTCGCTCTTAGGCATGTGGGGCAGTGATTTCAGGCTGTGCCAGTCGAAGGTGGAGTAGGCGACGATGATCATCACGGCCACCAGTGCGGCCATCGGGATCACTTCGACGATGGGGCCGAGCGCGACTACCAGAATCAGCAGCAGAACGCCCGCGAGGAATGTGGACAGCCGGGTGCGGGCGCCGCTGGTTTTCACGTTGATCATGGTTTGGCCGATCATGGCGCAGCCGCCCATGCCGCCGAAGAATCCGGTGACGATGTTGGCGATGCCTTGGCCGCAGGATTCGCGTGTCTTGTTGGAGTGTGTGTCGGTGATGTCGTCGACGAGCTTGGCTGTCATGAGGGATTCCATGAGGCCGACGAGTGCGACTGCCAGGGCGAATGGGGCGATGATGCTCAGAGTCTCGAAGGTGAAGGGCACGTCAGGCAGTCCAAGGGTGGGAAGGCTGGTGGGCAGTTCGCCCTCGCCGCCGACGTTGGGCACGGTGAGTCCCATGGTGACTGTGGCGATGGTGAGGAGGACCACTGCGACTAGTGGGGCGGGGATGATGGTCGTGACGCGGGGCAGGAGCAGCATGATGACGATGCCGATGGCAACCATCGGATACACCAGGACTGGCACGTCGATGAGGTAGGGCAGTTGCGCGCTGAAGATGAGGATCGCTAGTGCGTTGACAAAGCCGACCATCACGCTGCGAGGAACGAAGCGCATCAGCCTCGCCACGCCTGCAAGGGCGAGAGCCACCTGGAAGATGCCGCCCAGGATGACGGCGGCAACCAAGTAGCCAAGGCCGTAGTCGCGTACCAATGGAGCCACGACCAGTGCGATGGCTCCGGTTGCTGCCGAGATCATCGCGGGGCGCCCACCGGTGAACGCGATGGTCACGGCCATGGTGAAGGACGCGAACAGGCCTACTTGAGGGTCGACGCCGGCAAGGATGGAGAATGAGATCGCCTCGGGGATCAGTGCGATCGCGACGACTAAGCCGGCGAGGAATTCGGTGCGAAATACTCGTGGGCTGAGCCAGGTCGGTCGGGTGAGTGACGGGCGATGTAGTGCGAGTGACACGTGGAATGGCTCCGGTCTTGCGGTATCGGGCGGCGGCGCGGCGGGCACCTACCGCAGTACATATCGGACTCTAACGTTGCGTTAAGGTATGGCCAAATCCGTGAGCACCACCAAGTGATGGGAAGACGGCCGTATACCGGCTGAATCGAGCATGTGCCTGATGCGCGTGCTCGCTGTTCGGTTCTTTCATCACTGAAGTCCGCCTGCCAACGTTAGGGAACGCGCGCATGTCTGTGCCTGCAAGAAGTCGATGGACCACGATTGTGGCGGCAAGCGCTACAGCCGCCGTGATTGTTGGCGTCACCATCTTGGGTGGATTGGTCTGGCTATCGCCAGGAAACGCGAAGTCTGACGCGGATAGCTCGGCCGAGACGCTGATGGCGGCGTTCAAGGCCAAGGCCACCGGCCAGCAAGACGCAACTGGCGAACTGACTGACATCAAGAACGTGGTCCTGCTGCTTGCCGATGACTTGGACTGGGACACGTTCAACGGGGTACCGCGTTTGGCAGCGTTGAAGGACCAGGGCACGACGTTGACGAATTTCGTCGTGACGAACTCCTTGTGCTGTCCTTCCCGAGTGTCCTTGCTGCGTGGGCAGTACGTGCACAACCACAAGGTAGTTTCCAATGTTCCGCAGACCGGGGGAGGTTGGGAGACGTTCTACAACAGCGGCTTTGAGCAGGATTGCCTGCCCACGTGGCTGCAGGACACAGGGGTCGACACGTCGCTGTTTGGCAAGTACCTCAATGGATTCCCTGGGCCCTCGGTGCGAAAGAACTACATCCCGCCAGGCTGGGACTATTTCGTCACCTCAACATCCAAGAACCAGTCATACAAGGGATACGACTACACCCTGAACCGCAATGGCGTGTTACAGGACTATGGGCATGCTCCCGCAGATTTCCTCAACGACGTATTGACGCAAGCAGCAGTCAGCCATCTGGCGACTGTGACGACACCCTTCTTTCTGGAGTTCTCCTCCTACCAACCGCACACACCTGCTCCCGTCGCTGATCGTCACCTGAATGGCCATGTGAGCGAGGGCGTGCCGCGGACTCCATCCTTCAATGCCCATGGCACCAACGAAGTCAGCTGGCTCGGTGCGCAACCAGACAACACGCCTCAACGCATCGCCATGTTCGACGAACGCTGGCGCAAAGGCCTGCAGTCCACCGAATCCATCGCTGACACCTATGACGCACTCGTGAGCGCATTGAGCGCAACAGGACACCTCGATGACACGCTGATTGTGGTGACATCCGACAACGGCTACCACGCGGGCACGCACCGACTCGGCACCGGCAAGAACACCGCCTATCGCGAAGACTCCGTTGTTCCGGCTGTGCTCATCGGACCCGGCATTGCCCCCGGTGCGGTCATCAACAAAACCACTTCAATGGTCGATTTGGGACCAACGATCAGCACACTGCTGGGAGCAACGGTTCCTGTCTGGGCCGATGGACGCGACCTCACACCGCTGCTGTCAGGCGAGACCCTTACGCCATGGAGAACCGCGGCACTCAACGAGCGGCTGCGTCAAACCCAGCCAGGCGACCCGGACTACGAGCCCTACCAGGCACCCGCATTCCACGCGAGCCGTAGCGAACAATGGTTATACGTGAAATACGGCGACGGCGAAGAAGAACTGTTCAACCTCATCGCAGATCCATACGAGATGCACAACGTCATTAGCGCCACGGATCCGCAGATCGTGGAACAACTGCGCCAGCAACTCACTGCACTGGCAACCTGTTCAGGGTCATCTTGTCGCGTAGCGGACTCCATGCCCAGCGGCGTCACCAACCCGCATCAGTAGAGCGGGGAAAGCTGTCGCTGCGAGATGCGCTTGAACTCATGGCGCTCCAAATGTTGAAGCAAGATCAACTAGGCGGGGATCTGCCCGAGTGACATTGAACTGCTGAGTTGTTGATCCGTGCCGTGTTCGCTTAGATACTTTGAAAGTGTGCGGGGTGGGTGCAGGCTTGCACCCTCAGGGGAGTGCAGATTGGGGTGCAGAAATGATGTTTCGTGAGGGCAACTCGCAGGTCATGCAACCCAGTGATCGTGCATCCTCAGTGTCTCCCCGCTACTTTCCAAAGGTTCAGCCCCCTCATTGAGGGGGGGCTGTCCTATTTTGACAGTATTTTCTGTACCGCTCGCCTAAGCAAAGTAGGCGGAGAGTGTGCGATAAGTAGGCGCACTCCAAGGGCGCTATGCACCCCTTGCACCCCAGTGTCAGCACCCCCAGCGCACCAGGCAATCCACCCAATCCACCACTCCCGCTCCCGATGCAGCCCAGGGCGCGCTTTGCACCACCTGCACACCCAAGGCGCAAATGCCGTGCTCGTTCTCCTCCCTGATGACAAGTCCGCGTTGGGCGTACGCAGCACCGGCAACTAACGCCCGCGCGCGTGCGCTGTCGAGATAAAGCAGTGAAATCGCATAGCAGCAATTCGACTGACCGCATGGCCAAACATGGGCGAGATTCGAGGCCGCAAAGTCGCCGTGCCGCCTGGCTCCGATCTGGCGCCGAACCGGTGAGTACGCAAGCGGGAAGCTCACCAAATTCCGGCCAGGTCTTGAACTGGTTCCTCTTGACGCGCAACCCACTGCCAGCTTTACTGACGAATGTTTCATGAAATGGCAGGCTGTCTAGTGCAGGAATCACATCTGGGAGGGACCGATGAAGATTGAGGACATGGTGCTAATCAGCACCGACGATCACACCGTGGAGCCGCCATCGTTGAGCGATTACTTCCGTGATCACGTCCCGGGGAAGTTCAAGTCTCGAGTGCCCCGGGTGATCCGTCGTGACGACGGCACTGACGCCTGGCTGATCGAAGGCAAGGAGATTGCCACCTTCGGGTTGAACGCGGTGCAGGGGCGCCCGCGAGAGTCGTGGGGTTCGGATCCGGGAAGTTTCGACCAGGTCCGCCCT
>JAUXVJ010000011.1 GCA_030684515.1 Actinomycetota bacterium | reverse complement strand
CGAGCCACCGACGCCTTCGAACGACCCTCAACCACAACAGCGGCTACCACCACACGTGCCAACGACATAACAGGACCCCCACCAAGAACGTCCTCTATGTCTGGAGACACCCGTCCTGAATGTCAAGAACTCAGACACCTCCGGGCGCACTTTTTGTGAGGCAAGCTTTGTACCTCGCGGTGAATTGACCGCAACGTTGACCGCAACGGCAATTCGGAGCATCAAAGACCATCGCGGCCGAAGGCTCAACCTCGGGCTCGGACCGGGCATCCCTAGCTGCAGCGTGTGCGGATTTCCCGACTTGGACCACCACTTCGCCGGAGTTGGCATACATTCGCCGGGTGAAGGAGTCCGGCTTCAGTCGCAAGCTTGGCGCGTGCGGCCTATAGGAGCTTCAGAGTCTCAAAGCCATCGAACTTCGATGAGGTGCAAGGGAAGGGACGATCGATGACAGCAACACTAGATGTCCTGCGTCATGGACATGTCAATCAATTCGCGTACGACTATGACCATGTGCTCAACTTCTACCGAGACGTATTCGATGCGGAAGTCTTCATGGAATTCAAGGAACCGGACTTCGGCGGTGCCAACGCGGTCTATCTGGCAGGAGCCGCATGTTTCGAGGTCTTCGCCCCGACTGATCCAGACAAGGCAATCGGCACCACCTTGAAGCGCTTCGGACAACGCTGGCATTCTCTGGAGTGGACCGTTCCCAACTTGGACGAGGCGATCGAAATCGCAAACCAACGCGGGCTGCGCATCACGGATCAATCACCCGGGAACTACATCTTTCTGCACCCGCGTGACTGCCAGGGTCTTTGCCTGGAGTTGACGACGGCCTACTTCAAAGATGACCCTCGAGGCGAAGACAATTGGGATCCGGCAGTTGGCGCGAACAGCAACCCTGTTGGTCTAGCCGGTGGCCCGACAGTGACCCTGTGCGTACCCGATGCTGAATCCTCTGTCGTCTGGATGAGCGAATTCACCAACCGGGAGCCTTCGAGAACCCACGCAGGCACGGCGGAGAATTCATTCGCAATCGACTTCAACGATCACATCGTTGAATTCATCACCCCGACCGCTAAAGCAAGAGAGGCAGACATCAAGGCCGCTCTTGATGCTCGAGGTCCATCGATCTACGCGGTGACCCTGCCCGTAAGGTCGCTCGATGCGGCCAAGAATGTCTTGGAATCCAAGGGCCTTTCCGTGGCCGAGATCGAAACGCCCCAATACACATTGCTAGCACTGGATGAGTCGGCCACCGATGGAGCCCGCATTCAATTCCGCGAAACAGTGAGTGTCTGATCTGTGATTGGAAAGAAGTGAGTTGAGCTTCATCGGGACGCTGAGTTTTGACGACGCGCAGGTGAAGCCCAATCGCATGATTCGAATGGTGACCGATGCGAAGGAGACACAAGCCATAGTGATGCCGACCGTGATGTTCAATGAAGATGCTGGCCCCGGAAACCCTGCACCGGAATTCGGTGAACATACCGACGAAATCCTGCGGGAGATATCCGAATTCGACCAGGCAAGAATCGCGCAAATGCGTGCATCAGGCGCAGTCGCATGAGCTTTCTGGACACACTCTTTGACCTATCAGGCAAGACTGTTGTTGTGACCGGCGGCAGTCGCGGACTAGGAAAGGAGATGGCCTTGGCATGCGCCGCGGCAGGGGCTGACATTGTGGTGGCCAGCCGAAAACTCGATGCATGCAAACTCGTGACTGATGAGATTGAGCGCGTCTACGGGCGTGCTGCAATGCCTTACTCAGTGCATATCGGACGATGGGATGAACTCGAACCGTTCGTCGACGCTGTGTACGCGCGCTTTGGGAAGATCGACGTCCTCATCAACAACGCCGGAGTCTCCCCCGCTTACGACAAGAATACCGACGTCACCGAGCAGCTGTTCGATTCCATCAACAACCTGAACTACAAGGGCCCTTTCAGACTGACAGCACTCGTGGGTGAACGAATGCAGGCAGCTGGCTCAGGATCAGTCATCAATATCAGTTCTGGAGCATCCGTGCGACCCGGCGGAGACAACATCCCCTACGGCAGCGCGAAAGCAGCGCTCAACACATTGACTCAGGGATTTGCTGCGGCATACGGGCCTGAAGTACGCGTCAACTGCGTGATGTCCGGAGCCATGCTCACTGACATTGTCAGAGATTTCTACTCCGGACCAGACCAGCCCTCCATCCAAGGTCTGCCAATGGGTCGGATCGGGGACCCAAAGGAGATTGTTGGTGCTGTGCTCTACCTAGCTTCGAGTGCCTCGTCGTACACGACCGGAGCCACCATCCGCGTCGACGGTGGCGCTAGCTGACGAGGGCTCGCCTACAAGGGTGTGACAGCTGAATAACCCGTCGCGTGCGTACGGGTGTTGGCTGTTCGCCGAAAGGCAGACAGTGGTGGCGGTGATCGTGGAGCAAGGGGATTCCTGCTAGTTGATTGCTGGAGAGATTCCGGCATCTACGTGGAAATTGGTGCCGTTGATGATGTCAGCACGCGGACTGGCCAGCATCACACAGGCATAGGCGATGTCGGCAACTTCAGCGGGTCGGTTTGCCGTCTGGCCAGTTCCTTTCACGAAGTAGTCCTTCGCTCGCTGGACGTCATCGCCCCAGCCGCGCTTCTGGGCGAACGTGGTGAGCATGCCGCTCACCAGGTTCTCTGTCATCGTCATCCCCGGGGACACGCAGTTCACAGTTACACCCGTCATCTTCAAGGTCTTCGACAGACCCAAGGACAAGTTGATCATCGCCGCCTTGGCAGGGCCATAGTCCGGCTGAGCTGAAGTGGGAGTGACTCCGGCCGCTGAAGCGATATTGATGACCCGACCCCAACCACGCTCCCGCATGGCTGGTACCAATGCCTGGATGAGCCGGAAGGCGGCCACAGTGTTCGCCTCGTAGGTATAGATCAAGTCCTCGGGCGTCATCTTGAAGAAGGAGACATCTTCGGCGATCTCTGAACCGCCGCCAGCGTTGTTGATGAGTATGTCGATGCCGCCAAAAGCCGCAAGTGCGGCTTGAGCTACTGCACTCGCGCCTTCATTGTTGGAAAGATCTCCAACTGCAACTGCTGCCTGCCCACCCGCTGCTCGGATGCCGTCAGCCACTGCATTGGCTCGCTCCTCATTGCGTCCATGCACGACGACGAGTGCACCTTCAGCGGCGAACTCCTGAGCGATTCCGGTGCCGATCCCAGAGCTGCTTCCGGTGACCAGCACACGCCGATTGGCAAGATCCAGATCCATTCAATGCTCCCTCGAGGCGATGTCGTTGTTTCGTTCCAGACTGATGACGATGCTAGGTGTCCAACCGAATACACGTATGGCATTTGCCTCAGCCCCGCACAAGTCAGGGGCGACGGAAGCTGCTGTCCCCCAACATCGCTCACCTCAGGTCAGCCCTCAGAGGCAAAGTGGTCGTGCGCATCGCGCACTTGATTCACAAGACCAATGCGGAAAGATCCGCGGTCGGTATCTACAGCTAGCCGCGCCAGATGATCGGCTCAGAACGCAACCATCGCCTTCATGACAGAAGCGGCGGGCGACTATCGTTGACGCGATCAGTCGATCAAGGCCACGAGCGCGGACGAGAGCCAAGACGCGAGAACGAAAGATGGAGACCAGGTGGCGAAGAGTGCGTCGAAAGCACCCGCGAACACGCAGATGATGGTGATCGTGCACAGTGCACTGGGCCGCGATTTGGCTCGTGCCAGGAAGGTGCTGGCAGCTGCTCCGCTGGCAGACGCGCAGCGCAAGGCACTGGCTGTTCAACTCCGGTGGATGATGCAGTTCCTGCATCATCACCACGTGAGTGAGGACGTGGGGCTCTTCCCACTCGTCCGATCCCGCACTGTCGATGCCGATGAGCTTCTCGAGGTCATGGAGGCCGAGCATCAGGCAATCGGGCCCGGACTCCGCGCAATTCAGGAAGAATCCGTGCGCTTCGAATTGGGCGATGAGGCTGGGCAGCCAGCACAACTCATCTCAGCCATTGACTTGCTTGAATCTGCTCTCATCCCGCACCTGATGCATGAAGAGAATGACTTTCTGCCATTGGTGGCTTCAACGCTCACCAGCCAGGACTGGCAGAAATGGGATCAGCAGTACAACATCAAGCACAGGTCAATTTTCCAATTGGGCTTCACGACTCAATGGCTCCTGGACGATGCAAGCGATGAGGATAAGAGATACGTGGCGAGCGTTATCCCACTCTTCGTCCGGCCTGTCCTGCTCCGCGGTTTTGCCTTCTCCTACCGTCGGCACAGTTCTCGCTGCTGGGGCTAGCAAAACGCAAGCTTGGCGCAGCCGTGCGCTACTTCAGGAACTTGCTCGTGCGACGATCCGCTAAGAGTTTGCCACCCGTTTGACAGGTCGGACAGTACTGCAGGGCGGAGTCAGCAAACGACACCTCGCGCACGAGATCACCACACGTTGGGCAGGTCTGCCCCGCCCTTCCGTGCACGGCCAAATTGGACTTCTTCTCCGCTTTCAGGGAACCCGTGCCATGACCGACGCTGTTCTCGATTGCAGTGGTCAGCTCGGTGCGCATCGCCGCGTAAAGGGAGGAGATTTCATCCGGCGTAAGCGAGTTGCACGGGTGAAATGGTGAGAGTCGAGCGGAGTGCAGAATCTCGTCGCTGTAGGCATTTCCGATTCCGGCGATAACGGACTGGTTGCGCAGCACGCCCTTGATCTGGGCTCGGCCTGCTTCAGCCAGGATCGCGCTGAAGGCATCCAGAGTGAGTTCTGCAGACAGTGCATCGGGCCCCAGACGCGCGACTCCGGGGATCTTCATTGGGTCGCGAACAACGTGGACCGCGAGCCGCTTCTGGGTGCTCGCCTCGGTCACATCGAATCCGCCGGCCGGTTCGCCGTCATTGACACACGACAGTCGAAGCGCCAGTGGCCCCTTGCCCATCTTGACCTGGGCCAAGGACACCTCGTCACGCCACTGCACCCATCCGGACCTTGACAGGTGCCATACCAGATGCAAGCCCGAGTCGGTCGACATGTCCAGGAACTTGCCCAGGCGGGACACCCCTTTGACGCGCTGCCCCACGAGCGCGGCGAGAGGCGGATCAAATGTCTTGAGGGCGCTCACGCTCGCCAACACCAAGCTCGCAATTCCAGACCCGGTCGTACGCTCGTCAAGAAATCGAGCAAGCGCCTCTACCTCGGGCAGTTCTGGCATTCAATGAGGGTACGCGACCTGCGTCATTCATCAGCCGAAGATTGCTGGTAGCGGCACACACCTCCCTAGGATGGCGACAACTGGCTAGCGAACTCCGCTCTGGAAGGAACTCCCCATGACACGAGGTCGCGGCAAGTCGCGGTACATCACAGCAAGCGCAATCGTCGTAGCCCTCAGCGTCACCGCCGCGTTGGGCAGCACTGCAAGCCAAGCAGCGACGAGTTCCCCAGCGCCGACCGCGGCTCCAGTGCCGACACCCATTCCACCAAGTTCAGTCGTGTTGTCCTTGCCCAAGGACATGTACCTGCACCCAGGTGCGCCAACCGAGTGGTGGTGGCATACCGGCACCTTGCGCGCCGGCAAGCGGACCTTCGGCTTCGAGATCAACGCGGCATCCTTCGCTGGACAGGGCTTCGGCTTCTCGCAGATCTCGGTCACAGATGTGGCAAAGCAACGTCACTACAAGCGGACAACGTCGTATCTACCGCCGGGGAACTTCTCGCCAAGCACGTGGGCGCAGTCGGATCCAAGTAAGCCTTGGTATGCGCGCCTCGGCGATGCCGCGAACAAGCTCGGCGGCGTGCAACTCACCAATGCTGGCTCCGGTTACACCGCTGCTCCGACCGTCACGATTACAGGTGACGGCAGTGGCGCTTCAGCAACGGCGCAGCTCAACAGCAATGGTGGCGTTTCGGGGATCGTGCTCACTTCGCCTGGCAAGGGTTACACCACTCCACCGAAGGTCACCATCACAGGCAACGGCACAGGTGCAAAGGCAGTCGCCTTCCCCACCTATGTGTCGATGGCTGCTCCAGCCGCAGACCCCACTAAGAACATGCGCGTGCAGGCACTGCTGACCGATGATCCCTCGATGACGCCAGTCACACTCGATCTCACCCTGTCTCAGAAGGGCCGACCCTTCTTCGTCTGGGGAACCGGCGTGAATCCGGGTGCAACGGGTACGAGTGTGCAGAACAACAACTACTACTTCTCCCTGACGAATCTGCAAGCCAAGGGTGCGATCACCATTGACGGCAAGAAGTTCCCGGTCCAGGGAATCACTTGGATGGACCATGAGTACGGCGCATTTGGCACCGCTGCAAATCCAGTCCAGTGGATCCTGCAGGACATGCAGCTCGACAATGGCTTCTCAATCTCCAATGTCGGTGTCGTCGGCGAAGGGCAGACGCCCACTCTCAACAAGGCGATGGTCGGCTACGCGACTCTCCAGGCTGCCAACGGCGACACCTACCTCGTTGGCAGCACGGTCACACCATTCGGACGGACTTGGAAGAGCCCAGACAGCGGCGACACATACTTCACACAGTTCCGCGTTCAGATTCCGTCCTTTGGGGCAGACATCGTTGTCACAACTCTGATGGACGCACAGGAGTTCCCCAGCGCCAGTGGGAGCGGCTCTGTCTACGAGGGCGTCGCCAAGGCCAAGGGCATCTTCAAGGGCAAGGCTGTTGGGGGAACAGCGTGGATTGAGCAGACCTTCTAGAACTCGAAGTGTGAAGTCACAACCCAGGCCCACGACTGGTAACGCAATGTTGTGGGTGCCGGACACGAGATCCGGCACCCACAACAACCTTGCCTACTGAGGCATGTTGACCCTGTACACGCCAGCAGCGTTGTCCTGCAGGAGCTTGCGACGCACTGTCGGATCCAAGTTGCGTGTCACGTCAGCGAAGTGATCACGCGAATTGGGAAACAGGCACGTGGGGTGAGGAATATCGGTCTCAACCATCACGTTGTCGACTCCCACGTCATCGAGAATCTTCATCGCAGAGCGCTCAAACCAACTCATCACATACACGTTGCTTCGGAAGTACTCAGTTGGTCGGCGTTGCTGCAAACTGCGCTCCTCCTTGGTCGTCACCATCTCGTCAAGTTGGTACTCACATGCCTCAAGCATGAAAGGAACCCAGCCGATGCCGCTCTCAGCAGAGACAACCTTGACGTTCGGGTACTTGTCGAACATGTTGCTCATAATGAGATTGGTGATGATTCGCGCGTTCGACATGTAGAACTGCGTCGCAAGAACTGCCAGCCGCCTCTGCGGGCCAAAGGATTGCCAGAAGATGTCCGATACTGGCGAGTCCGTAATCGCCTGACCCTCGCCCAATGGCACCACACCTGAACCGATGTGGAAGTTCAACACCGTTCCCAATTCGTTCGCGCGCGACCACAGTGGCGCAAAATAGGGCTGATCAAGATCCGGGAGACCGAGAGCGAACGGCTTGTCGGAGATCGTGAATCCGCGAATACCTGCCTCATGCAGACGAGTCATCTCCTTGAGTGTGAGATCCATGTCCCACACGGGCAGGATTGCCTGCGGGAGAAGTCGACCCTGAGATTCATTCTGCGTATCGAGCATGCCATCGTTGTAGATCTGGCAGACGATGTTTCTGAATTCGACATCCTCGATTGACATGACCGCGTTGGACGTAAAGCCAATGGCGTTCGGAAACAGCACTGAGGCCCACACACCCTGACGATCCATGATGTCCAGGCGACCTTGCGCGGTCCAGTTCGAGTCCGGAATCTCATCGTTGGGCAGGGAGAGAGTTCCAAGGACCTTCTCCATGTTCTTGTTGATCGTGTTGCCGCCCATGCCACACCAGTACTTGCCGTCAATTGTCCAGACGGTCTGGCCATTCAATGTGTCCCACTTCGGCATCCGGTCCTTCCATTTCGACGGTGCACGCGAAGTCCACAAATCCGGTGGTTCGCTGAAATGGCTGTCGCCGTCAATGATCTTCAGATCGCCAAGAATGGCGTCCGTGTCGTCAACTCGCTCCGTCAGATAACGCTGATCGCTCATAGATTTCACTCCTTCTCACGGCACCGGACCACTACTTACCCCACTTGGCACATGCGGTTGGTGCTGTATTTGGCGTCAATTCATTTGGTGATATTCCAGTCGCACATGGCTGAGTGAAGGGCCTCTTCACTCGTAAGTGAGGCTGAAACTGGGTGTCTGCTCATCACAACATTCAGACACCACATGTTGAATGCCAAGCTCTTGAGGCAAGGTGTTTCACGCACGCTTGTAAGCCAAGCACCTTGCCAGTGTTCACGTCCACAATGTCGCCACATCTGGCCTTGTTCTCAGGCCCGGGAATACCCTTCTTTCCGTTACACACTGTTTGCGCTATTAGTCCGAAATACCACTCACGTAGCCCTCATTAGATGCTTCAATGGCAAAGGACTGACTCGCCACATCGGGCTGGTGGTCGGTCATAGCGGCGAGTCCTATGGAGGCAAAGACATGTCGACCTTGGTTGACATACTCGCAATGCAAGACACTGGAGACGATGTCTTCGTCACCGGAGTATTCGATTCTGCGAACCCACATATCTATGGCGGCCAACTGCTCGCTCAAGCACTCATGGCTGCCTGCACGACGGTGTCAGTGAGTCGGGCCGCACATTCAATGCATGCATATTTCGTCGCGGCCGCAGACTGTTCCACGCCTGTAGAAATTCGCGTTACGCGCGAACGAGATGGCCGTTCAGTCTCTGCGCGCAAGATGAAAGTTGTACAAGGAAGTCGCCTCTTGATGAATGCGCTGGCATCGTTTCACACCCCAGAAGGTGGCTTCGAAGCACAGTCACAGTCCTTCCCCGGCACCAACGCACCCGGCGACACATTCGAGGCCTACTCGCATCCCGTCTCTTCCGACATTCAGATTGTTGACTCTGCGCCGGAGTTGCAGCTCGCCCATCCCCCACGCAGTTGGAGTCGGGTACTGCCGGAGTTAGGTAGCGACCAACATCTGCAGGCCTGTGCGATGACTTACGCCTCTGACTTCTATACCGGCTTAGTTCAGTTCCCCGAGTTTCCAGACGACGCGATGGTGACCAGCATCGATCACGCGATCTGGTTCCATCGACCGTTCAATTTGAACAATTGGCACCTCATGGATTGGACTGGTCACTCCTTGTCATCGGGACGTGGTCATTACAGCGGCAACTTCTACGATGAGTCCGGTCGCATGGTTGCATCAGCCAGCCAGGAGATGGTTGTTCGTCGCGCCTAGCTCGATAGCCCAGGATTAGTTTGGGTTTGAAAGACGCGGCCATTCGATTGCCGGGCAGCGATCCATCACCATATCCAGCCCTGCTGTGATCACCCGATCGGCAGCACCTGAATCGATGACGCCGAGTTGAAACCACACTGCACCTGCACCAATAGCGATAGCTTCCTCGGCAACCTCGCGGGCCAAGTCCGCATTGACGAATACATCGACGACATCGATGTGACCTAATGCTTCATTCGCCGCGGTGAGACTCGGGTAGCCCTTTTCGCCATGGACTGTCTCGGCTGACGGATGCACTGGGATGATTCGTTTGCCTTTCTGCTGAAGCAGTTGAGCAATTCGGTAGGCATCTCTCGTGCGATTGTTTGACAGGCCAACGACTGCCCACACCTCATCTACCCGCAGGAGCCGTGCGATGACTTCCGGATCGTTGATGACGCTCATCTGATCAACCTACGCTCAACTGGTTCAATGTGCTCGGAGCCCAAGACGATCAGGAGAGCTGCTGACATCGTGATCAGAGTTTGGGAGCGAGCGCGCGAATCTGTCGAGAAATGCCCTGCTCGACATCGTCCGCCACGAGCTGGCATCCATTTTCGTACCCAACGAGTAGCGATAGCGTCCAGCACATGAGACTTTCAATGACGAGCGCACTCGTATGCACAGCCGGACTTGTGCTTGCCTCAGCTGGCCTCGTGGCATGCTCAAGCAGTTCGCCAACGACGAGCGCCCCCGCCACGAGCAAGGCACCGATGAGCCAGGCGCCGATGAGCCAGACGCCCGAGAGCCAGACTCCCTTGGTCGACGAAGGCTTCACCTACTGTGACCCATTGGCAGCTGCTTACGCCATTAAGCCTGCGTCGGGTGAACCCGCAAGCAACGAGGAGCTGGCGGCCTTCGGCGAAGCCATGTTCCCCGTTGCAGATGCTGCTTCGGCAGATGGTCGTGAGGATCTCGCGGAGATGTTCACTCTGGTTGCTCAGGTCAACAGCGATCCGAGCAGCACCACAGACGCGCAGACAACCGAGGCCCTCAATGCAGTGCTCACACATGCCGATGAAGTCAATGCGACGTGCGGGATCGATTTGCTTCAGTAGTCGCTGGCAGACTACACACCGCATGCAGGCGGAGTTCCCGCAGGCATATTTGTGATGGGGGCCTTCATGTTCGATGACAACGGCAGTTACCTGCTTGGTTTGATTGAATTCTTCTTGTTCTTTGCTTGGTTCATGTGCTTGTTCTGGGTACTGAGTGACATCTTCCGCAGCAAGGACCTCGGCGGCGGCGGCAAGACGATCTGGGTCATTGTCGTCATCATCATTCCGTGGCTGGGAGTCCTCGTCTACTTGATTGCTCGCGGAGGCGGAATGCATGAACGTGCCATCGAGCAAGCCCAGGCAATGCAGAAAGCTCAGACTGAATACATCCAGTCTGTAGCCGGTACCTCCGGAACGCCGACGGAGCAAATCACTTCGGCGAAGAGCCTGCTCGACAGCGGTGCCATCAATCAGGCTGAGTTCGACCAGCTGAAGTCAAAGGCACTTGCTTCCTAGTTCGTCTCACCCTTCACCAGCACGAGTAGAGGCCTCACCTGCAGATCACCGCGGGTGAGGCCTCTACTGATTCGAGAACCTGGCGATGAACAGGACCACAAGGAATTGCATTTCGAATCCAAGCAATCGCGCAGGCATCACGTGATCGTTTCGGCACAATGGCACGCATGACGCCAATAGAAACTGCACAGCGATATGTCGAACTGTTCAACGCCAACCGCATGGGCGACATGGGTCGACTCTTCGCCGAAGACGGCCTTTGGGTGCCACCAAATGACAATCCCCCCACGCGCGGACGCGATGCCATCGTCGCCGGATACGAGTCGCTCTCCGAACAGACCGCATCGATGACCTTCACTGACGCCCGCTATTACCAGGATGGCAATGTGGCAATCGTGGAACTGACATCAATGACACCAGCAGGTCCTGTTGGACGCGTCTGCGACATCTTCGAGTGCAATGAAGCCGGGGAGATTCTGCGTATGACGGGATACAGCTACTCGCCGGCTGCATAACCTTCAGCATGAGCCGGTGCCCATCCCTGGCTAGCCAGCACCGCTTTCCAGGAACTTTGCGCTTTCATGAGCAGGCGGGGCGCTCGCCTGCCACGATGCTCACTTCGCGGCCCCTTCTCTATTGAGAGGTGAAATCGGCATGGCCGAATCAGTTTCCATCCCTGGACCCTTGGCGCATTTGAAAGTCCTGGATCTGTCACGTTTGTACCCAGGGGCCTTCGCCAGTGCGCTGCTCGCTGACATGGGTGCCGATGTCCTGAAGATTGAAGCACCAAAGGGTGGCGATGGACTTCGGTTCATGTCTGGTACAACGACCTCTCCGGTGCACAGTGCCTTGAACCGCGGGAAGAGGTCGCTCACTTTGGATATCCGCGATCCCAAGGGTGCCGAGATCTTCCGACGCCTCGTCGCAGGCGCGGACATCGTGATTGATTCGCATCGCCCGGGCGCCCTGAGTGAATTGGGGATTGCCTGGGAGCAGTTGCGTGTGGGCCACCCGGGCCTGGTGTGGTGCTCGATCACTGGATTTGGTCAGCAGAGTCCACATGCGGCCCTGCCAGGACACGACATCACCTACGCGGGCTATTCCGGTCTACTTTCAAAGCTGTCATCAGACGGAGTGCCGCCCCTGCCTTCAATCGTCGTCGCCATTCCGGTAGCGGCACTCATGGCAGTCAGCGGCATCCTTGCCGCAATCGCTGGACGTGATGCCACTGGCGAAGGCGCGTTTGTGGATGCGAGCATCACTGACTCAGCAATGTGGATGCTCAACGAAGAGATAGCCCGACAGTCATCGGCGCCAGCGCCGGGCTGGGGCAACATGGCTGCTCGAGGGATCTATCGCTGTGCTGATGGCAACTACGTGACGGTCGCTTCGAATGAACCGCGCACCTGGGCCAATTTGTGCGCGGGCATGGAGCTACCTGAACTCGCAGACCATCGGCACGGAAGTGACGAGCCCGCAGCCATTGCGAAGCTGGGCGCGAGATTCCTGGAGAAGCCAGCTGCCCAATGGACAGCCAGCCCGGGACTTCATGGCGGCGTGGGCCCGGTGAATCGTCCTGAAGATCTGCTCGTTGATCCACACCTCGCTGCTCGCGGCGGACTCGCGCTGGTCAACTCAGGTGAACCCATGCGGATCCTCACGAGTCCCCTGCGCTTCACCCGAGACAATGGGCCTGAGGTGCCTGCCTCGACCCCAGCTCCAGATCTTGGTGCTGACACCGACGATGTGCTGCTCGGACTTGGATTGAGTCCTGCTGAGATCGCTTCGCTTCACGAAACGGGCATCGTCTAATCGTCCGAATACATGAAAGTGGCGGGTGTCCGAAGACACCCGCCACTTCAGTTTGTTGAGATGACTAGCTGAGAACGACCTTGCCTGTCGAGGTGTCGATGTACTTGGCACCACAGGTGGGCTTGGCATCTGCCACGAGGTCGGTGCCCTTGGCGATCAGGTACCAGCCGCACAGAGCAGGGTTTCCGTTGGGCATGAGTCCTGGGCCCTTGAAGCTGACCTTCTCAGGAACCAAGCCACCACCGTCGTAGTTGGTGACATTGCGCAGTCCGTTGATGAACGATGCACGGGTTGGGCACTTGCCGGCAACCTTCAGACCCTTGATGAACAGGTCCGCACCCAAGAAGCCCATCGGGGCACCTGAGGAGTAGGCATTGAGGCCAGCAGCCTTCATGCCTGCTGCGTAGGTCTTCACTGCACGGTTGTTCACACCAACGGGGACTGACCCGTAGGTGGTGCCAAGGGCACCTTCAAGAGCCCCGTTCGCGGTCCTCAACACTGCTGGGTCAGATAGACCAACAATGCTGACGCCCTTGAGGGTGACACCTTGCTGCTTCAGCGCACTCATGATGGAGATTGCACCGTCGATGAAGCCGACGATGATCGCGCCATCAGATCCTGAGTTCTTGATGCGAAGAGCAGTGGAGGTTGCATCGTGTGTGCCCTGAGGCTCATCAGAGATACGCAGGGTCTGAGTCAGGCCACCCACGAAGGGGATGAGCCCTGCAGTGGCGTTTCCTGCGGCGGAAGCGCCGGTGCTGACGTGGTTGATGTTGGCGATCTTGGTGACGCCCATCTGCTTCAACTTCTCAAGCACACCAGTGCTCGCCAGTGCTGGGTTGGACGAAACTGTCGCACCTGTCACTGAGAAAGCGTTGCGGTCGGTGCCGAATGCTGGGTTGGAGAAGCCAGTGACGGGAGTGCCCTGATCCTTCAAAGTTGCGTACATCGACGTGGTGTTGGTCTGAGCAGTCAAGCCGAAGACGTTGTCAGACTGAATGGCCTTCTGAGCCGCGGTGATCTGGCCGCTGCCGTTTGACTGGTCGTCGTAGACCTTGTACAGGATCTTGCGACCGTTGACCCCGCCCTTGGCATTCTCCTGATCGATGCGCAACTGCGCTGCTTCAGAGGAGCCGATGTAGTTCGCTGCAGCGGGGCCGGTCTTGGGACCGATCCAGCCGAAGTTGATTGTGGTCGGGGTAACGCCAGGTGTCGCCGGACAAGAAGCGTTGTTCTTTACCAGTCCTGGCGGCGTTGTCGGGGCAGCCCCGGCGCTTGTTGCGACCATCGCGAGCAGAAGCGAAGCGCTGGCGCCGACAGCAAGTGCTGTCGAACCGCGCCTGGCTCGATTGGAAAGGTGCATGAGTACCTCCACTGAATTCGTCTTCGCGAGATGCGCTGACGCTTGGTACTCATCTATATGAACAGCCAGGCTCCACTTTGGGAATGGCTGCGGTCCTTTAGTTACGCATTCGTTATGACATGTCTGGATAAATCAGACAAAGAACACCAAATGCGAAAGTGGCGAGCATCCGAAGACACTCGCCACTTTCACGCACTGTTTGCCGACTAGCTGAGCACGACCTTGCCGGAAGCAGTATCGATGACCTTGGCTCCACAAGTGGGCTTAGCGTCGGGCACGAGATCGGTTCCCTTGGCGATCATGTACCAGGTGCACACTGCTGGGTTGCCGTTCGGCATGACGCCTGGTCCCTTGAAGCTGATCTTCTCAGGAATCAAGCCGCCACCGTTCCAGCTGGTGACCTTGCGCAGGTTGTCAATGAATGACGCACGCGTTGGGCACTTGCCAGCGGCCTTGAGGCCGGTGATCAGCAGGTCTGCTCCGACGAAGCCCTGAGGGGCGCCCGAGGAGTAGGGGTTGATGCCGGCTGCCTTCATGCCTGCCGCGTAGGTCTTGACTGCGCGAACATTCACGCCAACGGGCACAGTGCCGTAGTTGGTGCCAAGCGCACCGTCAAGCGCGCCATTGGAGGTGCGGAGTACGGCTGGGTCTGAGAGGCCAACGATGCTGACACCCTTGAGGTTCACGCCCTGCTGCTTCAGCGCCTGCATGATTGAGATTGCACCGTCGATGAAGCCGACGATGATCGCGCCATCGGCACCTGAGTTCTTCATGCGCAGTGCAGTGGAGGTTGCATCGTGCGTGCCCTGGGGCTCGTCAGAGATGCGCAGCACCTGGGTCAGGCCGCCCACGAGCGGGATGAGCCCTGCGGTGGCATTGCCGGAAGCCGAGGCGCCGGTGCTGACGTGGTTGATGTTGGCGATCTTCGTCACGCCCATCTGCTTCAACTTCTCAAGCACACCAGTGTTGGCCAGTGCGGGGTTTGAGGAGGTCGTCGCACCGGTGGTACCGAAGGCGTTGCGGTCAGTACCGAAGGCAGGGTTGGAGAAACCGGTGACCGGGATGCCCTGATCCTTCAACGTTGGGTACATCGAGGTGGTGTTGGTCTGAGCGGTCAGTCCGAAGATGTTGTCGGACTGCAAGGCCTTCTGCATGGCCGTGATCTGGCCACTGCCGTTGGACTGGTCGTCGTAGACCTTGTAGGTGAGCTTGCGGCCGTTGATGCCACCCTTGGCGTTCTCCTGGTCGATGCGCAGCTGCGCCGCTTCTGAGGAGCCGATGTAGTTGGCTGCAGCAGCTCCAGTCTTGGGACCAATCCAACCGAGGTTGATCGTGGTCGGGGTAACGCCTGGTGTCGCCGGACAGGATGCATTGCTCACAGCCTTGGTTGGCGTGGGCGTCGGCGCTGCGAAGGCGCTGTTGGCCATGACGGCGAACATCATCGTTGCGCTGGCGCCGACGGCAACTACTGCCGTGCCGCGTCGCGCGTGGTTCGAAACGAGCATTCTTACCTCCACTGTCTTCGTCGATCGCGCTATGCGAGGACGATTGGTGCAGGAGAATTCTGTGCTGCGGAATGTCCGTTTGGAAATAGATTGCCCCTATACGTTATAGATTCGTTATGATAAAAGGGATATATCCGACTTTGTTGCTCTCGGTACGGGCAACGCCATAGCCGCGCCTTTGCGATCCGAATACGGTTGCGCCATACGATCCCAATTCATGACAAGCGACAAGACAGTCGATCGGCTATCGAGCGCGATTCGCGCAGTGCAGGACAGCCTGCCGCACTCCACCGCACCCGAGGATGTCTGCCTGGCCGCCGCCCTTGCATTGGAGCAAGCTGCTGCCCTGCTCGCGCCCTATCGCTTTCATTTCTCGCAGTCGGCCGACTGGTCGCTCAATAGTGGGCCTGAGGGCGTACGAAGTCTGACTCCCGCACTCATGGCTCCTCAATGGCAGGAGGAGAGCATGCAGGCAACCGTCGTCTTCACCAACTTCTTCCATGGCGCCAACGGCGCAGCTCATGGTGGTTCCATCCCCCTGTTGTTCGACGAGATCCTCGGGCGCATCGCAAGCTCGCACGGCGTGCTGCGTCGCACTGCCTACTTGAAGGTGGACTTTCGCAATGTGACTCCGGTGAACAAGGAGCTCACCGTCGAGGGCCATTTGGAACGAAACGAGGGCCGCAAGTCTTGGTTCGCGGCCTCTTTGCGCGATGGCCAGACCCTGTGCGCTGAAGCTGAGGGACTGTGGGTCGCGTTGAAGCCTGGTGCGATGTAGGCAACTGCATTTCCACCAAACCGACCATCACCAATTCTGTGAGCCGCTTGTGAATTTTCGCGCTTCCCTCAAGAACTCATTTCGCTTTCTGTGTGTTGCCGGAGAATGAGTCATCTGCGCTTCCCATGTCGCGATATCCCGCACAGACTTCAAGCAACGAAAGACAACGCTTGAAGGAGATCGACATGAAGGTTCAACGATTCATCGCAACCACAGCCGGCCTCGCGCTTGTTGCTTCCGCACCACTGCTCGCATCTGCTGCCTCCGCGACCAACAACGGAGACAACCATGGAAAAGACAAGGGCAATGGTTCGCATAAATCACAGCGTGTGACCGTCAAGGTCGCCGTCACCCAGACTCAAGCCACCGCAATCATCGCCGCACGCAAGGCCTATTTCACCAGCATCGCGTCTGCGAATGCTGCCTTGCAGAGCGTTCTCATTCAGGTGCAGACGGATATCTCGAATGCGACGGCGCCTCAGCGATTGGCTCTTGTCATTGCAAAGGATGCCTACCAGTTCACAGTTGACGCAGGCTTGGACGCAACAGCTGCTCGCGCTGCGCTTGATCAGGCACAAGCTGCCTACAGCGCCGCGGTGTCAGCGGCCAAGAGCGCAGCCCAGGCAAAGGTGGACTCTTCCAAGAGCGCCTTCAAGACCGCAGTTGAGAACGCCAAGAACACCTATAAGGCAGCCGTGACCGCAGCCTTCCCAGCTGGCACAGCGATTCCCAATGACCTGTTGAACATCTCGAGCAAGAGCTTCGAGATGTTGCATGGCAAACAGAACTGGAACTCACTTGTGAAGATCCCGGGATCCCGCAGCTAGGCAGTTGACCCAGAGAGGTTCGAGTCCCGCGGACTCGGACCTCTCTGCTGTTCCAGAGCTACGAGCCTTCGGCGTTGGGGTCGCGCCAACTGCGTTCAAAGGGCAGACGCCAGGCCTTCGGAGCGATGAGCTGGTGAATGGCATTAGGGCCCCACGACCCAGGCGCGTAGGAACGCACTGGCGGCGGTGACTCCATGAGCGGCTGGGAAATCTCCCACAGTCGTTCAATGCCATCAGCAGTGGTGAAGAGGGTGCGGTCACCGCGCATGGCATCAAGGATCAGCCGCTCGTAGGCCTCGAAGAGATCACCTTGGAAGCCCGTGTCGTGCATTGCAAACTGCATGCTGAGTTTGTCCAGCCGCATTCCAGGACCGGGTCGCTTGCCGTAGAACGACAGCGACATACGAGCCGAGTCCGCCAAGTCAAAGGTCAGGTGATCTGGTCCGTGTGAACCGACACCGGACCCGGCCGGAAACATGCTTCGGGGTGGCTCGTGGAAAGCGATTGACACAATGCGCTGACCCTCAGCCATCCGCTTGCCGGTACGAAGGTAGAACGGCACTCCTGCCCAGCGCCAGTTGTCAATGCTGCAGCGCAGAGCCATGAATGTCTCGGTATCTGATTCTTCTGCGATGCCTGGCAGATCGCGATATCCCAAGTACTGACCACGTACAACATCAGTGGGCTCCAAGGGCAGCATGCTGCGGAAGACCTTGTTCTTTTCCTCTGTGATCGCTGCTGGTGTGAGCTGAGTCGGAGGTTCCATCGCGATGAAGGCCAGCACTTGGAACAAGTGCGTCACGATCATGTCGCGAAAGGCACCTGTCTGCTCATAGAACTCCGCGCGCTGATCAATGCCTAAGGCCTCAGGAACATCGATCTGAATGTGATCGATGAAATTGCGATTCCAAATTGGCTCAAACAATCCATTTGCAAATCGGAAGGCCAAAATATTCAGCGCTGGTTCCTTGCCGAGAAAATGATCTATGCGGAAGATCTGCTCCTCGTCCAGGATCTCGTGCAGTCGTGTGTTCAGTGCAACTGAACTCTGCAAGTCAATGCCAAACGGCTTTTCCATGATGACGCGTGAGTGCTCGATCAGATTGGCCTCGTCCAACAGCGCAACCGCTGACAGCGCCGCCTTGGGTGGTACCGAGAGGTAGTGGAGTCGATGTGCGATTCCATCGAGCTGCTTGTCTGCGATATCGACTGCTTGAGCCAACGCAGCTGGGCCTTGAACAGTCGAGACGTATTGCAAGTCGTTGAGAAATGCCGACAACTCGGCATCTGAGAACTTGCGTGAATAGAACTCCCGCAAGGACTGACCGGCAACCTCGCGGAATTCTTCGACGCTCATCTCATCTAGCGACACACCAATGATCCGAATGCCTGGTACCAGGCCAGAGACGGCTAGATGAAACAGACCTGGAATCAGTTTTCTCTTGGCGAGGTCACCGGTCGCACCAAACAGCACGACGACCTGAGGCTCCTTGGGCCCGGCACCCGGGTGAATTTTCGCCACGTCCCGAATCTGTCAGTGGCATATTTCGCATCCGTTACGAAATGCCTACCAATCTGATGAACATCCGACTTCCGCAATACCTTCGACAAGTGTTGGAGCCAGAACAGCATTGTGCTGACAGTTGATCTCAGACGAGCGTGAAGCCGCCATCTGCCACCAGAATCTGACCAGTCGTGAAAGCAGCATCTGCCGAGGCGAGCATGTACACAGTGTTGGCCATCTCGCGGGCACTTGGGATGCGGCCGTAGGGAGTCTTACGCGCGATGGCCTGCAGAAAAGCTTCGGGTGCTTGCAGGAGATTGGGAGTTCCGATGTAGGCGGCTGCCACCGCATTCACTGTGATCTCCCTTGGCGCCAATTCTGTTGCCAAATAGCGCACCGAGACTTCAAGCGCGCCCTTGGCAACGGCCATCGGAAAGTAGCCAAGGCCTTGGGTCGGGTGAAACAGACGAGTGGTGGCCACACTGCTCGTGGCAATGATGCGACCAGTCCCAGAAGGCAGTAAAGGAGCGGCCAACTGCGCAATTGACATCAGCGCGAGGGGGCCAACTTCCATCGCACGAAGCCACTGCGCGCGATCTGCCGACAGCGGATCGGCGTTGGTGAGATGAAAGGCGTTATGCACGACGACGTCGAGTCCCTCAGTGAGTTTGGCGAGATCGGCAAACAGCGACTGGATTCCCTCGTCGGTTCCCATGTCGGCTTGGATGACGTGCGCAATCGAACCCCGAGTGCGCGCATTGTCGGCGACGGCATCAGCAGCCGCACGATCGTGCGCAAAATTGATGAACACTTCACAGCCTTCATCGACAAAGCGGTCCACGATCGCCTCACCCCAGCCCTTGGAACCCCCGGTGACCAAGATCTTGCGCGGTGCTGACGTAGCCATGACTAACCTCCACCATTCGTTTTGGGCAGGCTAACCGAGTTCGATGGCTTATGAAGCAGGAATGTACGTCACCTGCGTTGCCCCGCTCGAATCCATCAATGTGAGCCGATTTGCGTCGCGCTTGTAGCTGGTCACTTTTGCGAGTGCCGCAAAATACTGCTGCTCTGTGGTCATGATTGACTCCGGTTCGCAGGCCATCATGGTTGAGGCGGCCGGGCCGATCTTCAATGCGTTCTTGCCCGAAGCAGTGAAGGTCGCGGTGTAGGTATTGCATCCGCCGCTGCCTGAGATTCTGCCTTCGGTGTCGAATTTGGCCGTCACCCTCGATGTGTTGGCATCGCTGACAACCGCGGCCTTGCCGTTGTTGATGCCGGTGGCCACCCATGACGATCCAGCCAGTCCGGTCATACCGGCCTCGTAGGTGAGGACCGTGGAACTCTCCATCTTGAGCTGCAGCCTGGCGCCGATGGTGAAGTTGTCCACCAACGCCAGATTCGCCAGCACAGCACTTTCTTGAGTCGCTGCAGCGCCGTTGCACGCCATCATCGTCATTGGTCCAACTTCAATGGTCAGCGATGAACCTGAGCGCTTGTACGTCCCGTTGAAGCTATTGCAGCCGGTGGATCCCGAGAGCTTGCCGTCTGCGGTGAATTCAAGAGTGCCTGCAGAGGGAGCTGTGGTCGCCTTTGTCATCGCACCCGTGGACGATGCAAATGCGGTGAGCTGCCAAGTCGCGCCCACGAGCGAGGGACTCTTTGGCGCTGGTGCGGCAACTGCGCTGCTCGTTGAGGGGGCAGCGCTCGCCGAGTATGGAGTGGCGATCGGTTCAGATGGGGAGCTGTCTGAGTTCGACGCATCCGAACTGCACCCGGAGGCAAGGAGCCCCACCATGGTCAATGGAACTGCAATCAACAGATACCGGCGCCTGCGCATCAACATCGGGTCAGCGTACGTCAGTGGGGGCGCAAATCAAGGGCTTGGCTGCACGCAAAGATGGGACTGAAACCAAGTTGTTACCGATGCCAAAGCGGCGCGCAATCCGGGATCGCTATCGAGTGCATTGTGATCGGCTCCCGCAACGACGATCCACTCCTTTGTCGCCGGTATCGACTCAAAGATCGGCTCGATGGTCTCAATTGGCGCAGTGTCATCCAACTCACCGCTGATGAACAGGCAGGGGCAGTTCACGATGCCGGTGGCCAGTGGCAACAAGCGCAAGCTCGCCATGCAGTCAACGCTGGCGAGATAGAAGGAGTCCTTGCCCAAGCCGTGAGTTCCCTGCAAGGCACTAGTGCCGCCCTGCGACTGCTTCAACTTTGCGTAGCCAGCCGCGAATGCCGGGCTGAACGGGAAGATCTGCTCGATTGGGACAATCGCGGGTGCCTCGCCTCGATCGATGCGCCCGCGTTCATCGAGGACTTGTCGCTTCAGGGCAACCCAATCCCATGCAGGCCGAGCCGCGCGCAGCATGTCCGTGCCTGATCCGGGACTCGAGATGGCAGCCAGCGCGCCAAGGTCTGGAACTGAGGCAGCAAGCTGCAACGCGACAGGGCCGCCGTAACTATGGCCATAGACGCCGATTCTGTTGGAATCGACTTCAGCTTGCGCCTGGAGCGCTGCCAGGGCAATTCGAGCATCATTGGCACGATCCAACGGGTTGATCCACCCGCGATCACCTTCGCTCTCACCAAAACCGCTGTAGTCGAATCGCAAAGTGGCGATGCCGGCATCAGCCAAGGCTTCAGCTACCTCAGGCATCACAAGGTTGCGGACTCCCGACAGGCCCTGACACAACAGAACTCCAGGACTGGGCACGGATGTGTGCGCCCACTGAAATGTTGCGGCCAGTTGTTCACCGCGTTCATTGCTGAAACGCAGCTCCCGCGACAGGGCTGACATCCAGATGCCTTTCTTACTCGCCGAGCAGTTTGGCTTTCTGAGCAGAGAATTCCTCTTCAGTCAGGATGCCCTGATTCTTGAGGTCAGCTAGTTGCTTGAGCTGACTGATGACCTCGTCGGTCATCTCTCCTGCAGTTGGGTCAGCCGGCGCAACCGGGGCAGGAGCGGCAGCGGCCTGTTGAGCCTGGGCTTTCTGGGCTTGCCGGCCGCGCATGCCACCTGACACCGCCGTGGCAGTGCCCGCAACGACGGCAGTGGTTGCGGCAACGCGAATAAGGCTTGGTCCGCGACGAATCATTGGTGTCTCCCTAGATCAGATGTGGCAGTGAGGACAGGGTCAGCTTGTGAGCGCGGCTGCGGCTTCCAGGACGAATTCACGAGGGATGCGTTCATGAGCCACCACGCGACCCTTGGCATTCTCAATTGCGCCAGCCAGTCGTGCAGCCCAGGTGTTTTCCCAAAGAATCAGTCCAGCTGAGGAATTGGGTGCTAGTTCGGCAGCAACGGTCGCGATGTCATCTTCATTCAACAGGCCCTGAAGCTGATCGAAGCTGTCCAGGAATCCCAGTGCAACTTCGCCTTGCATCGCGTCGGCTTCCAGCCACACGACGTCACCATTCTCATCTTTGGTGATGAATACCAGATCAAGAATGCGCACGATTCCGGCCTGTGCCAGGGCAGCAATCTCAGGGGCAATTTCGCCGTTGAATTCATTGCCGGGGAACTCAACGACGAGATACTCAACTGGGCCGATTTCCATACAGGTCTCCTCTAGATCGTGGCGGGCGCAAGCGTAGTGTGCGCTGGCTCGCGCCAGGCGGTCTCGGTAGGCGAAATGTCGGCTTGATGCAAAGGTTTCGCAACTGTCTGCTTCGTCGTAGACACCCGTTCACAGCGGAAGTTATGGTCCCCGCATGTCAGTTGCATTCCTCACGCGCCGCATGCATGTTGATCTCATGCGCGTGACTTCAATGCGCTGTTGCTAGTCGCCTCCCCTTTTCGGCGACCCACCCCCCCCTGCTGTTGCTGGTGTTCCAGCGCTGCGCATTCACTCCCCTAAAGGAATTCATGACCACCACGACCGGCACCACCCGCCCCGCCAAATCCAATGGCCAATGGGCGGTGGACGGTGATGCCCCATTGAATCCCAATGAGGTCATGAAGCAGGAGGCCGACGGACTCTCGGTGCGTCATCGCGTGGAGACCATCTACGCCCTTGAGGGCTTTGACTCCATCCCGAGCGATGACCTTCGCGGACGTCTTCGCTGGTGGGGTCTGTACACGCAGCGAAAGCCCGGTATCGATGGCGGCAAGACCGCTGCCCTTGAGCCAGAAGAGCTTGAAGACTCCCATTTCATGCTGCGCGTGCGCTCTGACGGGGGTCGCTTGACTCTGGAGCAATTGCGCACCATCGCTGGCATCTCCAATGACTTTGGTCAGGGCACTGCTGACGTCACCGATCGACAGAACATCCAACTCCACTGGATCCGCATCGAAGACGTGCCAGAGATCTGGCGTCGGCTTGAGGCAGTTGGCCTGTCCAGTGCCCAAGCTTGTGGTGACGTTCCCCGCGTCATCTTGGGCTCACCAGTGGCAGGCGTTGCGGTTGACGAGATCATCGATGGCACTCCAGCGATCGAGCAGATCATCAGCAAGTTCCTCCTTGACCCTGAGTTGGCCAACTTGCCCCGCAAGTTCAAGTCGGCGATCAGCGGTTCACCGCGCTTGGATGTCGCGCACGAAATCAATGACATTTCCTTCGTCGGGGTGGTTCACCCAGAGCATGGACCGGGATTTGACCTCTGGGTCGGTGGCGGACTTTCCACAAATCCGCATTTGGCAGTCCGTCTTGGCGCATGGGTACCGATCGAAGATGTGCCCGAGGTCTGGGTCAGCGTGGTCAAGATCTTCCGCGATTACGGCTACCGCCGCCTGCGCACCAAGGCCCGCCTGAAGTTCCTGGTCTCTGATTGGGGTGCCGAGAAATTCCGCCAGGTGCTTGAGGACGATTACCTGGGTCGCAAGCTCATCGACGGCCCGTCGATTGACGAAACCGGCCAGCGCGACCACGTTGGCGTGTATCCACAGAAGGACGGCCGCAACTACGTCGGAGCCGCTCCCACTGTTGGTCGACTGTCCGGGGAGCGACTTGCCGCACTCGCCGATATTGCCGAGGCCGCCGGCTCCGATCGCGTGCACTTGACTGCTGATCAGAAGATCGTCGTGCTCAATGTTGAGCCAGCAAATGTCGAGGCGCTTGTCACAGCTCTTCGCACAATCGGGCTTGAGGTCTTTCCGACCCAGTTCCGCCGCAGCACGATGGCATGCACAGGTGTTGAATTCTGCAAGCTGGCCATCACCAACACCAAGGATCGTGCAACTGCCCTGATCTCGGAGTTGGAAGAGCGGCTGCCTGAGTACAACCTGCCGCTGGCTGTGCACATCAACGGTTGCCCGAACTCCTGCGCGCGGATTCAGGTTGCTGACATCGGCTTGAAGGGCATGCGTGCCCTGGATGCTGATGGCAACGATGTTGAAGGCTTTCAGATTCACCTCGGTGGCCGACTTGGTCATGAGTCGGGCTTTGGACGGACTGTCAAGGGCTTGCGCCTCCCAGCCGATGAGCTTCCCAACTACATCGAACGAGTGGTGAATCGCTTCACCGAGGAGCGTGAAGATGACGAGTCGTTCAGCACCTGGGCCCTACGGGCAGATGATGAGGCGATCAGATGACCGTTGTGCAAAGAAGTGACGCTCGCGTCCTACAAGCCGTCGCTCGATATGCCACCGCAGGGCTTGAGGGCGCCGACGCCGCTGAGGTGATCCGTTGGGCCGCAGATTCCTTTGCCGGGCGCGTGGTCTCGACTCAAGCCATGGCGAACACCTCGATGTCGCACCTCATCTCCACCATCGCTCCCGAGATTCCTGTGGTGTTCCTTGACACCGGCTATCACTTCCCTGAGACCCTCGCCACCCGCGACGACCTGGTGGCCCGCACCAACATCAACCTGATCACGATCACCCCAGTGCAGTCGATCGCTGAGCAAGATGCGCAATATGGCAAGGATCTCTGGGCGCGCGATCCTGACCTTTGCTGCCAGCTGCGCAAAGTGCTTCCGATGGAGGAATCCCTTATCGGCTACGAGGCCTGGATCACCGGACTGCGCATCGCCTCATCGCCGACTCGCGAAGAGGTTCCCGTCGTGCAGTTCGATGAGAAGCGTGGAGTGCTGAAGATCTCCCCCATGCTGCATTGGTCGGACGACGATCTGCTGCGCTACACCCTTGAGAACGATGTGCCGGTGAATCCCTTGATGTACAACGGATACCCCTCTATCGGCTGTGGTCCATGCACCGCGCGTGTTGCTCCCGGTGCTGACCCTCGCTCTGGACGTTGGGCCGGCCAGGACAAGATCGAGTGCGGCCTGCACACATGAGCAGCTACCCCATCTCGCTGAACCTGGCGGGTAAGCGGGTGATCGTTGTGGGCGCGGGCGCTGTTGCTCGAAGAAGAATCCCCGCACTGCTTGCAGCTGGAGCTCGAGTACTCGTCATCGCGCCATCGGTCGCCGAATCGATCCTCACGCTTAGCCAACAGGGCTCGATTGAGTTGACCATTCGTGGCTTTGAATCCGGTGACACCGCGGGAGCCTGGCTTGTCCACGCACTCACTGATGTCGCGGGAGTCAATGAGGCCGTCGCAGCTGAAGCCCACGCGGCAGGAATCTGGTGCATACGCGCAGATCAGGCTTTGCTTTCTGAGGCCTGGACTCCTGCATCTACCAGCGTTGACGACATCACCATCGCCGTGACTGCAGGAGCCGACCCCAGAAGGGCTGCAGCAATTCGCGATGCGGTCGCAGATCAGCTCAAGGACGGATCCTTACCTGTGCGACGCGTGCGTCCGTCCGATGGACACGTGGTGCTCATTGGTGGTGGTCCTGGGGATCCAGATCTCATCACCATCCGTGGACGTCGCGCACTTGCGATGGCTGATGTCGTCGTGTTTGACCGCTTGGGCCCTGTCAGCCTGCTCGAAAGCCTCGATGACGATGTTGAGTTGATCGAAGCCGGCAAGAGTCCGGGCCATCAGTCACTGACTCAGGATGAGATCAACGCAGTGATTGTTGATCGAGCCAGGCTTGGCAAGCGCGTCGTCCGTCTGAAGGGCGGTGACCCGTTTGTTTTTGGGCGCGGTTCTGAAGAAGTGCAAGCGTGCGTCGCCGCAGGTGTCACAGTTGAAGTGATTCCAGGCATCAGTTCAGCTGTCGCTGCCCCGGGCGCTGCTGGCATTCCTGTCACGCATCGCGGTCTGGCCAACGGCTACGTCGTCATCACTGGGCATCCGCTCGCAGATCTCGCACCTCTTGCACAATTGCAACTCACCCTCGTTGTACTGATGGGTGTGGCAAGCCTTCCCAGACTTGTGAGCGGCTTGGTTTCAGCAGGCAAGCATGGGTCAACGCCAGTAGCGATCATTGAAGAGGCCAGCTCCAGCAAGCAACGCGTGACTGTGGGCACTCTGGAGTCGATCGTGGATCGCGCTGAAGAAGTTGGCGTCCGCAATCCCGCAGTCATAGTGATCGGCGACGTGGTGTCCGTGCCAAATATGCTCTCTGCGCAGACGTCTTTGCACCAGGTCTCGAGCTAGATCATGGGCGAACTTGTAGTTCTGTTGGCGCATGGCAGCCCCGACCCGCGCTCCAGCGAAGCCGCTGCCGCTATCGCAGCCGACTTCGAGCGACATCTCCAGGGACCAATGGTGCGCATCGCCTACCTTCAGCACAACTGGCCCACTTTGACCGCAGCGATAGGCCGCGAACTGGACTCAGGCACCATCACCAAGGTGCGCGTACTGCCACTGATCCTCACTGAGGCCACCCATGCCATTCGCGATATCCCAGATGCCATAGCGCGCGCAGAACGTGACCACCGCATGACTCTTGAAGTCGGCAAGACCATCGGCATGGATCCAAGCCTTGGGCTCGCCCTTGAATCACTTATCCCTGCCGGAGTGCCTGTCGTGCTGGCATGGGCAGGCGGACGAACTCCCGCCGCCTTAGCCTCCACTCAGGCACTTGCAGAAACCTGGGCAGCACAAAGTGGGCGCGAAGTCGTCCTGGCCATTGTCAGCGAATCAGGGGACGCAATTGTGGCTGGTGTGCAGGACTTGCAGCAGCGCACCGGTCTGGCTCCAGTCGTAGCAACATTCACGCTCTTCCCGGGAGTGCTGACCGACCAGATCTCAGCGGCTGCCACCCGAGCCGGAACCAGCGCCACGACCCCCCTATGCCAACTGCCAAAGCTGATTGACATTCTTGACCAACGCCTGCACATCTCATCGATCGACCGTGTGCAAACCGCTTGACGCGAGGCTACGCGCGTAGAACGCTTCACTTGACCCGGGAGGAACACGTTGGATCTGTATGAACTGCGCCGTCAGGACTACACCTTGGAGGAGATTGGCCAAGAAGTCCTCGTTGCCTTCGGCGATTTCTTTCGCGATCAATGCCCCACTTCAGTAGTGCGAGACGCTGAACCTCTTGGCTTCGATCAGAATCTCTGGGATCGCCTCGTTGAGATGGGCACCTGCACCATGGGCCTGCCAGAGTCGGCCGGTGGCGATGGGGCCGGGGTAGTGGAGCTTGCTCTTGTTGCCGAAGAATTCGGACGGGCAGTGGCCCCCGTGCCATACATCGAGCATGTGGTCACGTCGCGAGCCCTAGCCTCGGCGTCAAATGCAGCCATGGATCAGGTGCTGGCTGGTGCCGCTGATGGCTCACACATCCTCGCGCTGGCAAGTTTTCCCATTCAGCCCGGTTCCAAGCAGTTGGTCCCGGCCGGTGCGATTGCCAAGAGCGTGCTCGGCCTGACTGGCGATGACCTGGTCCTGTACACCTTGGAGAAGTCGCCTGCTCATGTGCGAAACCAAGGTCACACACCATTGGCTTGGTGGGACTTCGATGCGGTCTCAGATCGAATCGTCATTGCGAGCGGAGCCAGTGCGCACAAGATCTACACGCGCGCCCATGACGAGCGAATGGTGCTCATGGCCAGTGCCCTTGTCGGCATGACCGAGGCTGCTCTGGCTTTGACTGTGGAGTTCACCAAGACGCGCGAGACGATGGGCGTGCTCATCTCGACCCTGCAAGGTGTGGCATTCCCACTGACTGACATCGTCACCAATATTGCAGGCGCCCGCAATATCGCTCGCAAAGCCGCTTGGTTCTTGGACAACGAACCTGACGAGCGTCCTGAGCTGCCGGCCGTTGCCATGGTCTACAGCGCGCAGACCGCAACACACGGCACCACCAACGCTGCCCATTTCCAGGGCGGTCTTGGCTTTACCCTTGAAGCGGACGTGAGTTTGTACTTCCTGCGCAGCAAGGGTTGGAGCGCACTCGCGGGCGACCCGAGCGCACATCTCGCCGAAATTGGCGACCACGTTCTGGCATCGGCCAAGTAGTTCACGGAAAGGAAGAGGAGCCCCCATGGATTTCGCACTCGTTGACTTGGACGAAGAGCACCGCGCACTGCAGCAGGAGATTCGCGACTACCTCACCGAGTTGTTCACGCCCGACGTCTTCGCCCAGGAGCATGAGTTCGGCGACGGCTTCAACAAGAAGGTGTATGAGGGCCTAGGCGCACGTGGCTGGCTGTACCCCGAATTGCCGGCGATTCAAGGTGGCGCCGACTTCACTCCCCTGCAGCAGCGAATCATGGATCTGGAACTGGATCGCCAGGATGCCCGCATCATGATGATGCGCGGCACCTCAAGCCTGCCAATGACCGCAGTGCGCAAGTACATGGCTGCCGAGGTTGGCGAACCGATTCTCAAGGCCTGCGCTCAAGGACAGGCCGTGTTGTGTCTGGGCTACTCCGAACCTGATGGTGGTTCGGACATTGCCAATGCCAAGGTCCGCGCTGTTCAAGACGGCGACATGTGGACCATCAATGGCTCCAAGATGTGGACCACAGGCGCACATGTGTCGACTTACACCTTCCTGGTGACCCGTACCGATCCCGATGCGCCTAAGCACAAGGGCATCACGATGTTCCTGGTGCCGCTGGACACCCCAGGCGTCACTATTCAAGGCATTCGCACCTTCAGCGGCGAGCGCACCAACATCGTGTACTACGAAGATGTCCAGATCCATGATCGTTACCGCATCGGCGGGGTCAACGACGGCTGGAGTGTTCTGCACGGCCCACTGGATGCCGAACACAGCATCGGAGTGGATATGTCAGATGGGTTGACGGACCTTTCCATCGGCGCTGGCTTCTGCAAGGTACTTGCCGACTCGATCTTTGAAGTAGCTGAGTGGGCGAAGAAGACCACAGGTCCAGATGGTCGCAGCATGGCCGAGGATGCGCGCGTTCGCGAGCGTCTTGGCGCTGCATTGGTTGAATACGAAGCCGGCATCAGCACACCTGGTCCCATGGGTCGCGTTCGCGCTTCGGATGCACTCGTCAAGCAGTCGGCCATTCTGCAGGACCTGCTTGGCCCAGCTGGCTTGCTGCCGATGAGTGAAGAGGGCAGCGTCGGCAATGGCGAGGCCGAGTACGCACATCGATTTGCGCAGGGCACCGGCACCTACGGCGGTACCGTCGAGGTCTTCCGGACGATCATTGCCCAGCATGTGCTGGGACTTCCCAAGGCTTCCTACCCAGGCTCGAAGGTGTTCCTCGCGGGCAAGAAGAAGAGCTAACCGCGAGATTTCATACGCGCAGGCGGAAGCTCAGGGGCCAAGATTGGCTCCTGAGCTTCTCCATTTGGCCATCCGAAAATTGGGTGATCCGCGGGCTGTCTCGAGAGCGTTCGATTCTCCGCATTCCATTGCTGCTGAAACTGGACGATCTCCTCATGCGATCGACCGATGAAGTTCCACCACATGACGATGGATTCACCCAGCGGTTCACCTCCAATAACAACTACTCGCGAATCAGCATCTGCATGCAGGCGGATAGTCGATGAGCCAGGTCGCACGTATGCCAGATGATGAAGACCGACATCAACCCCCTCAACAGTCACGGCTCCCGAATCAATTAGGAAGCC
Source organism: Actinomycetota bacterium (assembly GCA_030684515.1). Classification (NCBI taxonomy): domain Bacteria; kingdom Bacillati; phylum Actinomycetota; species Actinomycetota bacterium. Next base: position 44,165 of record JAUXVJ010000011.1, on the reverse strand, counting down.
GTGCTCATGGCGCGCATCGACTTCCAGTTCAAGCGTGGTGCCAGCCGTCAGCACGAGTTCTGCTCCAAGCAGGGACGTGTATGTCGTGACGGGCGAAGTGCTGCCGAGCAGTGATCCAAGAAACACCCAAGCCTGCACTCCGTTGTGTCTGACAAGCTCCGGTGCATAGTGCTCAAAGCCTGGTTCACGCCAACGATGTGCGTCTGGAAGCGCCACCCACAACTGGACTCCGTGCAATGGCCCACTGCCGGCTGATGGCGTTTCGGAATGACTGATACCCCGGCCAGCAGTCATCAGGTTCACTTCACTGGGACGCACCTTGGCCACCGTGCCGGCACTGTCACGATGGTCGATTGAGCCCGAGAAGAGCCAACTGACCGTTTGCAGACCAGTGTGCGGATGTGCACGAACCGACATGCCCGACGAATGCTCAGCATCAACTGGCCCGTAATGATCAAGAAAGCACCAGGCTCCGATGAGGCTGCGGGCGCGCGTCGGCAGCGTGCGACGCACGGGCAGTCCTTCATCAGAGCCAAGTGCGACTTCATGAGGTCCGATGACCTCGACAAGGGTCACGCGTCACCCGCGCGTTCTCAAAGCGAATTCTCAAACACGATGCGGCTGGATCGCATCGGCCGGGATGACTCCAAGCCTTCCGGCCTGGAAGTCCTCGAAGGCTTCGACAATCTCGGCTTGAGTGCTCATGACGAAGGGTCCGTAGGCCACAACGGGCTCGCGCAATGGCTCGCCACCGATGATGAAGAGTTCGAAGTTCGGCGAACGTGACTCCTGCTTCTGCGCAGCAGTGATCCGCAGTGCTGTTCCATATTGCATGAGGGCCGTCTGACCCGCTGACAATGGACGTTGCTCAATGCCAACTGAACCTGATCCGGCAAGTGCGTAGACGATCGAGTTGAAACTCGGACTCCACGGAATGTCGATCTGCGCACCAGGCGCCAGGGTCAGATGTGCGATCGACAAGGGCGTGTGGGAGATGCCCGGGCCCTTGTGTCCGTCGATTTCGCCGGCGAGCACCCGGAGCACTGCACCGCCGTCGGCACTGGTCAGCAGAGCCGAATCTGCGCCTTGCAGATCTTGGTATTGCGGGTCAATGCGCTTCTTGTTTCGAGGAAGGTTGATCCACAGCTGCAGCCCGTGGAACAAGCCGCCGGACTCCACGAGCTGAGCTGGTGGAGTTTCAATGTGCAAGATGCCATTGCCAGCCGTCATGTACTGCGTGCCGCCGTCCAGGATGAGCCCGCCGCCGCCATTGGAGTCCTGATGGATGAACTGACCGTCAATGAGATAGGTGAAGGTCTCAAAACCACGGTGTGGATGCCATGGCGTGCCCTTGGGCTCTCCCGGCGCGTACTCCACCTCTCCCATCTGGTCCATGTGGATGAAGGGGTCAAGGTCGGCCGAACTGATGCCGTAGAAGGCACGGCGGACAGGGAAACCCTCGCCCTCAAAGCCTCGGGGTGCAGTGGTGACGCTGGTTACCGTGCGTTGATCTGCAGCGGGATCCGCGCTCACGCGAGGCAGGGTCAGCGGGTCAGCAGAGATGGCAGCCATGGTGGCTCCTTTCGACAGAAAGTAGTTTATCATTCAACTACCTACGGCACAAGTGCCGGCCCGCCTCACAAGAAGCCCTCATAGCCCATACTTGGTCAGTGTCCACCGCAGCCGAAGATCCCGTGGAGAGTGCGGTTGACCGGGCCCTGAAGCCGCTGCGCGACGACGCCGTTCGAGATGTCGAGGCGATCTTGGACGCAGCCCTCATAGTTGCCGAGAAGTCCACGCCTGCTGCTCCTCGCGTGGCCGACATCGTGGCGGAGGCCGGGACCTCGAATCAGGCGTTCTACCGGTATTTCACCGGCAAGGAAGACCTCATGCAGGCAGTAATGGCCCGCGGCCTTCGTCGGGTGCGTGCCTACCTTGAATACCGAATGGCCAAGTCCAGCGATCCGCAGGCGCAGATCGAGCTGTGGATCCGCGGCCTTCTCACCCAGGCCACCAATCAAACCGCTGCCCGACAAGGCGCTGCAGTGCGCGAGATCCTCGCTGGCTCACATCGCAGTCCTGATACCCGAACTGCAGAAGCCACCAATGCGCTCTGGGATCTCCTCCTGGTGCCACTCAATGCACTTGGCAGTGCCAAGCCTGAACTCGACGCCTCTGTCATTCACGAGGCAACGATGGGCACTATGTCGCGCCATCTGCAGGCACAAACAGCGCCATCCGAAGACGAGTGCGACCACCTCGTCTCCTTCTGCCTGCACGGCTTGAATCTGCCGGCCTGACCCGCGTGGAACTTGATCGATCTGTTCTCGTTGACGGAGCGCATATTCGCTACAGCGTTACCGGGGCTGGCACCGAAACACTCGTGGTGATCCACGGAGCCGGAGCCCACCACATGTGGTTCTATCGCATGTTCCCCGAGCTGGAGCGCGGCTGGCGCTTGATCAGCATTGACTTCAGCGGGCATGGCGCCAGCGACCATCGCACTGCCTACTCAGTTGAGCTGTGGGCGCAGGAGATCGCAGCAATCATCACTGCCGAAGATGCAGCTCCTGCCGTCGTGGTGGGTCACAGCATGGGCGCACGCATTGGAGTTGCGCTGGCTGCGCAGCATCCTGAACTCGTCAGCCGTTTGGTGATGCTCGATGGCAATGTTCGCTCGCCTGCTGAATACCCAAGACCCGGGGAACGTCCTGGTCCTCGCGCGCATCGCGTCTTTGCCAACAGAGAAGAAGCCATCGCCCGTTTCCGCCTGGTACCAGGACAAGATGCCCCTGCCGAAGATCTCCTGACCCCGCTGGCCGAATACTCCTTGGGCCAGGTCGATGGTGGCTGGACGTGGCGGCACGACTGGAACAGTCCTACGACGCCCTACGACGAATACATCAATGGCTGCATCGCGAAACTGACGATGCCGGTCACCTTCGCTTACGGAACGGCAAGCCCGATCGTCACCGACGCCAAAGCTCAGTACTTCGTGTCATTGGCCAAGATCGACGTCACCATCGTGCCCATTGAAGAAGGGCAGCACCACCTGATGCTCGACAAGCCCGATGAATGCATCGCGGCAATCAGCGCCAGCTGACTACTGCATCCGAATGACAACCTTGCCTGTCGACTTGCGATCGGCAACGAACTGCAGCGCTTCTCTGGCTTGATCAAGTGAGAACACATCAGAGATGTGGGGCACTACGCCTTGGCTCACCATCGCGTTCAGGGCAGCGTCACCCTCGGCAACCTCATTGGGCAAGTGCTCACTGACCGTACGGATCTCAAATCCCTTGATGATTCCGCCCTTGAGCAACACCAGATTCAATGGGATGCGCGGGATGTCGCCCTGAGCAAAACCCACGACCACGAATACCCCGCCCCATGCAATGCCTCGGAAGGCTTCTTCGGCATACGGGCCGCCAACCGGATCGATGATGAGATCTGCACCGGAGCCAGTGATTGCCTTGATGCGCTCCTTGAGACTCTCCGTTGTGTAGTTGATCCCAGCCACTGCTCCGAGTTTGGCGCAAATCTCAAGTCGTTCATCACTGGCCGCAACCGCGATAACGCGAGCACCCAAGCGCGTGGCAAGGTCGACACAGGCTGTTCCCACTCCGCCGGCAGCACCAAGCACGACCACCCAGTCATCGGCCTTGAGTTCACCAACGGTCACCAATGCGTGATAAGCCGTCCGATAGGTCACGCTGAATGCGGCCGCCTGCTCGAGAGTCAATCCGACCGGGATCGGCTTCAGCGATGAAGCAGCAACGCACACCTGTTCGGCGAAAGACCCGACAAAGGATCCACCCATCACCTGGTCCCCAACACGAACATTGGTGACATTGGCTCCAATGGAGATCACCTCGCCGGCAAACTCGCTGCCAGGCGTGAATGGTGTTGGGATGGACACTTGATAGAGGTTCTCCATGATCAGCAGATCAGGAAAATTGATTGCCGCAGCACGAACAGCCACTACTGCATCATCGGGACCAGCGACAGGATCAGGCAGTTCGAGGATCGAAAGACTCGAAGGCGGACCGTAACTTTCACACACAACTGCCCGCACTTCGTCTCCTTGATCTTCGGTCTCGATGCAATGCAGAGTGAAGGCCTAGGGCATTCCTCCGTCGACACGAATCGTGGCACACGAGGTATAACTGGAGGCATCCGAAGCCAGATAGATGACTGCTCCGACGATCTCCGGCGGATCGCCGATGCGCTTCATCGCAATACGCTGCATGCCCGGCTTCATCGCTTCAAGATCCCACGCCTTTGAGATGTCAGACATCATCGTGCCCGACATCACCGTGTTGACTCTGACTGCTGGCCCGAAGGCAGTCGCAAAACCTTCGGTCATGGTGTTCAACGCAGACTTCGCACCTGCGTAGGGAATGATCGTGGCGCTTGGCCGAATAGATCCTGACGAACTGATGTTGATGATCGAGCCGGTGCCCGCTTCGAACATCCGCTCCCCCATCAGCGCAGTCAGTCGGTAGGGACCCTTGAAGTTCAGGTTCATCACGCTGTCGAACATCTGCTCAGTGACTTCTGAGTTCTTCTCATAGATCGGTGACATGCCGGCGTTGTTCACCAGAACATCGACCTTGCCAAAACGCTCGTACACAGCGTCGACGAATGGCTCGATCTCATCCCAACGCCCTACGTGCAATCCATATGGCATTGCCTGTCGCCCGGTCGTCTTCTCAATGTCCTCAGCAACCGCAACGCAGTTCTCAAGTTTGCGGCTGGCGATCACGACGTCAGCCCCGGCCTGAGCGCAGCCATAGGCCATCTCCTTGCCAAGACCGCGGCTGCCTCCGGTGATCACCACCACCTTGCCCGTCAGGTCAAAGAGCCCATCGAGGTAGCTCATTTGATTCCGTTCGGCATGGTTGCTGCGAGGCCGGCAGCCTGGCTCATGAGTTCGAGCACCAGCGGTCCGAAGCCAGCAAGTGAAGGATTGTCGAGATTCTCCTTCACGACTCTCGCGTATGACATTTCAAGCACAATCGCGAGCTTCCAACGAGCAAGCACCAAGTAGTAGTTGAAGTCCGCAGTGCTGCGTCCACTCAGCTTCTCGTAGTAGGCGAGCAGCTCTTCCAGTGACGCTTGGCCTTCAGTGGTCTTCTTGATGTTGGTGTCGTCTGCATCACCGGTAGGACCCCAGTCGCGCAGCGCCCAAGCCAGATCAAGGAGCGGATCACCAATGGTGGTCATCTCCCAGTCGACAACAGCAGCCAGCCCAGCTGGCACGTCGTTGGTGAACATGATGTTTGCGAACTGGTAGTCGCCATGCATGATGCCTGGCTCCCAAGAACGCGGCTTGTTGTTGTCAAGCCACGCTGTTGCTTCATCAAGGCCTGGAATCTCACGGAACTTGTAGCCATCCAAGAACGAAGTCCAACGACCGACCTGTCGTTCGTGGAAGTTGTCCGGACGACCAAAGCCCTCAAGGCCCTGCGCCTTCCAGTCAACCGCTGCGAGCTTCGCTGCGCCTTCGACGAGGGCATACCCAAGACAGGGACGCAGGCTTGGATCGGATGCGTATGGCTCTGGCCACTCGCCTGTCATTGACCAACCGATGATCTGCTTCATCAAGTAGAAGGGAATGCCCAGTACTTCTGCATCCTGACAACCCACAACGAGTTCACCGCGCGGCACATCAGTGCCATCGAGTGCGCCAAGGAAGCGCATCTCACGCAGGATGCCGTCAGCGCGCGCGGCTCCCATCGTGCGCGGAGGAATGCGCATCACCGTGCGTTCGCCACCACGGTCAACGAGGTACAACTCGTTCTGCGAGCCACCGGAGATCTTTTGCAGTTCGGGAGTCTCGCCCTTGCCCGGACGATCAACTGAATCCATCCAGCGCGTCAGACGCTCGAGTTCAGCAGGAGTAAATGGGTGTGTCTGTGTGTCGGCCATGGCGCGAGAATATCATTCTTCCAGACAGGAATCTTATTCTTTGCATGAATGCGCGAGTGATGCCGCGACTTCTGCCTCGCTGGACAGGCTATAGCGATATGCAGGCGTAGAGCAATGGATTCTGGGCTCCGTGCCCATGGCTCGACAAGGCAAATCCCTTCTATTTTCAAGACCCAGTGGCTACAGTCGCAATTACTCATGGCGATCGATTGCAATTGCGCAATCGGCTTTCCCTCAACACGAACCGTTGCTATTGGAGGCGAGGACCGTATGAATGTGAATGACATGATCTTGCTCAGCACTGACGACCACATGATCGAGCCACCCGACATGTTCGAGGGCCACTGGCCCGAAAGTTCCAAGGACCAGGCGCCAAAACTCGTTCTCAACAAGGACACCGGTCTTGACGAGTGGATCTTCCAGGGCGTGGCCGTCGGGACCAATGGGCTTGGAGCCGTGGTGTCCTGGCCCAAGCAGGAGTGGGGCTTTGACCCTGTCGGCTATTCCGAAATGCGCCCTGGGGTCTACAACCTTCACGAGAAGGTGCGTGACATGAATGTCAATGGCGTGCTTGCTGCCACCACATTCCCAACTTTCCCTGGTTTCGCCGGAACGCACATGGCCTCATTGCCTGACCGGAAGTTGAGCCTGATGGGAATTCAGGCAGTCAACGATTACATCCTTGATGAAATCACTGGCGCATACCCTGGACGCTTCATGCCGCTGTGCATTCTGCCGTACTACGACATTGAAGCCTCAGTTCAGGAAATCCATCGGATCGCCAAGAAGGGCTGCGTCACGGTGAGCATCCCGGAGACTCCTTACGGCTTGGGATTGCCCGACTTCGCCTCCGGCCATTGGGATCCGATCTTCAAGGCCATCAATGAGCACGGAATCGTTGCCAGTTTGCACATCGCCGGCGGATTCTCTCTGCTCCAACGTCCAGCGAACGCGCGTCCGGACGACACGATTACCCTCGCTCCCCTGATCTCGGCGATCACCGGCACCGACTTGATGCTCAGCGGCGTCTTCCGTCGCTTCCCAGATACCAAGATTGCGATGTCCGAAGGTGGGCTGGCCTGGATCATTGGGTGGCTGGACCGCATGGACCGACACATCACCAATCAGGCCTGGACCGGCCTGGACACCCTTCCTCCCGGAATGATGCCCACGGACGTATGGCGCAAGAACTTCCTTGCCTGCTTCATCACGGACAAGTCCGCACTGAAGCTCAAGGATCGCATCGGCGTGGACACCATCTCGTGGGAGTGCGACTACCCACACTCGGACTCCACATGGCCATACTCGCCAGAGGTCCTGCTCGAAGAACTCAATGGTGCCAACTGCACCGATGAGGAAATTCACAAGATCACCTGGGAAAACACCGCCAGGTTCTTCAACTGGGATCCTTTCAAGCACACCCCACGCGAACAGGCCACCGTTGGCGCCCTTCGCGCGCTAGCTAAGGATGTGGACACCTCAGAGACGTCGAAGGCGGAATACCGCAGACGCTATGAAGCCGAGACCGCTTCGGCATAGTCACGTGCAAGAAGGGACCGCGGGGCAGCGTCATCAGCTCCGCGGTCCCTTCTTGCCCGGTACATGGAGAATTTTGCATTGGCGGTGATTTTTCGGGCGAGCCTGAAGCGGAATGATTCGCGAAAGGACAACGCTGGTAGTACGTCACCAACGAAAGGGCGCAGATGAATCGAAAGCCAAGAACTCTGCTCCTAGCCGGAGTAGCCGCCAGCGGTCTGTTTCTCTTCAGCGCCTGCTCGTCGGGCGAGGAACCAGGCGCTGCCCCCTCCTCTTCGGCGCCAGCGAGCCCAAGTTCGACCATCGTCCAGATCCCTTCGCTGAGCAGTGCCTGCGCCAGCGTCTATGAGCTTGATCTGCTCGTCACTGACTACAAGGCAGGCGCAGTTGCCAATGGCGATTTCACTGAGAAAGAGGCATTAGCCGACTACGCGCGATTGACCAAGGCCATCAATACCAGTTCCAAGACTGTCGCCGGTGATGGCAAAGCCAAGGCAGCGGTGCTCACCACGAGCAGTAAGCGCAGCCTTCGCATCATCAATGGGCTGAACAACAGCGCGACTCTCGCGACGATGTCTTCGGTGAAAGCCAATAAGTTGTCAGCCCAGCGCATCCGCATGATGGGCGTGTGTCGAGCGGCCGGCTACCCACTGCCTTCGGTCAACGCACAAGCACAGTTGGACGTCACACCAAGTCCCGCAGCCAGCTGACCTCAGTTCATGCCGCTGGCTCTTGAGTTTCTCCTTGCCATTTTCGCGGGAGTACTCGCGGGCGCTGTTGGCGGCGGCGGCGGCATGCTCTTCGTTCCGATCCTGGTGTTCAGCGGTCTCACACCTGTAGCCGCCGTCGCCACGAGCAATCTGGGAATATTGGTGACTGCAGCAGCAGCAACCATCAGCAACGCCCGCGCGCGCCTAGTGCCATGGCGTCGAGTGTTCATGATCGGCATACCGGCTGTGATCATTGCTCCTCTTGGCGCTTTCGTCGCGCATCACCTGCCTGGCACTGCACTGTTGCTGGGATTCGCTGCCCTCAACCTTGTCAATGTCGTACTGACAAACCAACGCATCGATGCCGAAGAGGCCGAGCACGCACATCACACCAACCCGGCTACCCGGACGCAGATCACTCTCACTGGCGGATCGGGCGGGTTTCTCGGCGGCCTCTTTGGCATTGGCGGTGGGCTCATCACCATTCCGCTGCAAATCCTGTGGCTCAGCACGCCAATCAAGGTGGCAGCACGCGTGTCACTTGCCGTCATCGTGATGTCGAGTGCGGCGGCGCTGCTTGGGCACGTGGCCAGCGGCGCCGACATCGATTGGCGCGCGGGAGCCTTTCTGGGGCTTGGAGGCTTGATCGGCGCACCCATCGGAGCTCACCTCTTGCGGCGAATGACCCCGCGCATGGCAACTCGGCTTCTGCAAACGGTGTTGATCGGTGTTGCAGTCCTCGTGACGATCAAAGCCCTCACGGACTGATCAATTCGTGAGCAGGCCCTCTTCTCGCGCGACCGTCACTGCATCCGTGCGTGAATTCACGCCCAATGCTTGATAGATCCGGAGAGTCTCCTGCCGAATCGTCGATTCACTGAAGCCGAGGTCCTCTGCGATGGCCCGGTTCGTCTTACCGTTGCGAATGCCTTGGAGCACCAACATCTGACGATCGGAAAGTCCGCCTTCCTCTTCACCTTGGCCGTCGGTGCCACGACGCATGTCGGTGCTGCCCATCATCGCTATCCTCAGTTCCAGAAGACTGACGACAGCAGAGACAAACGGCATACTTGCCGGGTTATCTGGGAGCGGCTGAGCGAATGTCAGGACGAGCACCTGCTCGGGAATCGTGACGCGATTGAGCGGGGCGATAATGACTGCACCTGGCACGCTGGGATGCAGGCTCTTAGGAATGAGGCGCCCCAGGCGAGTTCCACTCTCTCCCCAAGAGATGCCGCCTTTGGACAGCACATTCGAGAGAGCCGAATAGTCGCTCAGCACGATTTCATTGACGACGTCAGCGTCCGCAACGCCGTAGCACGAAGTCAGGGTCAGCGACCCGTGCGCCTTGACTGTAAAGAGCATCACCGTCTCGCACGACCACGAATCAAAGATTCGCAAGGCAAGCAACCGCGTGAGTTCATCCCATTTCGGGGTGCGCACAAGAGACTGAGCCAACAGTGTCAGCCGCTCGACGCGATCAGGAACATCCTTGGAAATCGGAACTATCCTGTCCCTTGTTAAGGCCATTGCGACCTCTGACTAGCGCGCTCCACGGGCACGAACATAGTCGCTCACGACATAGTCGCCAAGGCGATCACTTGATGCTGCGAGCACTCGTCCACCATTGCGTCGAGCCATTTGGTCCAAGAAGCGTTCAAGGCTTGGATCATTGCCAAGGCGAAACCATGAGATCGGAACCTTTCGACGGGTCATGAGATCGATCTGCGCGACTGTCAACGCGATGGTTTCATCACTTGGCGGCCAGCTGAAGCAGGAGTAGCCCTCGCTGTCTATATAGGCAGTTGGCTCACCATCGGTCACCACCATCACCACTCGCTGCGCTGAGTGGTGCTTGTCCAAGAATCGGCCGGCGAGCATCAGAGCATGATGCAAGTTCGTTCCCTGGATGTAACTGGCTTCAAGCTCTGGCAACTCATGTGGCTTCACTACCTGCGCAATATTGGCGAAAGAAATGATCTCCAAGGCATCAAGCGGATAGGCACTGGCGGCGAGCGAATGCAAGGCCAAGGCCATGGTTTTGGCAGCACCCCAGGTGTCGCTCATGACCATCGAGAAGGACTGGTCGATAAGTAGGCACACCGCGGCGCGCGTGCGCGTCTCGGTTTCATGCACTTCAAAATCCTCGGCACGCAGTTTCAGTTCAGCTTCGCCACTCATGATCTTGCGATTCACTGCATTGCGCACAGTGCGAACCACGTCGATGGGCTGCTCGTCACCGAACTCCCAAGGTCGCGTCAGCCCAGTGATCTCACCAGCCGCGCCCGTGCGATGAACGCTGTGATCACCCTGTTTGCTGACATCCAGCGAGGAGAAGACCTCCTTCAAGGCTGACCGACCAATGCGCCGCACAGCTTTCGGCGTGAGTTCGAGTCGATCACCATCGCGCTCGAGGTAGCCCTCTTCTTCAAGCTGGCGTTGAATATCTCGCATTGCCCGCAGATCATCGACGGCCTGCCGACCAAGTGCTCGAGCCACTGCCTGTTCATCAATATTGTCCAGATTGGCTCGCGCATCACTGTCACTGAGTTGATCCATCAGGGCTTCAAGATCTGCCAATTCAGCCAAGGCCTGCGTGGCATCGGGGAGCCCGAGCGGTTGTTCGCCGCTCATGCTCTGCTGGCCTGACCACGAGAACTCCGGACGCATTGTCTGCAGGTTCTGCTGGAGCCGGGACATCTCATCCTGCAGACCCATGTCCGACAAGGCCTGCTGCATCGCCTCTGCCAGTTCAGCGCGCTGTTCTGGACTGAGTGAGTCCATCATGCGTTGCATTGCAGCGGCTTGGCGGGCGAGTTCGTCGATGAACTCCTGCAATGTCTCTGGGGCATCGGGAAAGAACTCGGCGTGCTTTTCCTTGAAGTCTTCGTAGTCCTGCGAGGCGTCCTCACCGCGTTGATGCTTTTCCAGCATCTGGTTGAGGTCTTGCATCATCTCTTTCATTGCAGCGCGTGACTCGGGAGAATCCATCTGCTTCATGCCCTGTGTCATGTTCTTGAACTGCTGGTCAATGACGTCGCGTTGAAGACGATCCTTCAACTCCTGAAACTTCTGGCCAGCCTCAGGGGACTGCCAGTCATAATCCGCAAGTTGCTGCACAGCGCGACCGATCTCATCGGGAACGGTGTCGAGCATTGCCTCGCGAAAGCGAGCATCATCTGAGGGATCAGGGAACAAGGCAGTGCGCTCAGTTGTCAGTGCCTGGTCAAGCAGTTCACGCAGGTCAGAGAGCAGCCCATCCATGCGACCGGACTTCTCGAGTTCGCGGCGCCGTTTTTGCGCCTCACGGAACATGTCACGAAGGCCATCGCGCTTTGACAGGCCCTCTCGGAACATGTCACGGAAGGCGTCCTTCAGCGACTGCCCCTCGAGCAGCCTGCGCCCGATCTCATCCATGCCACCGCCGGCATCAATCGGAGCGGCAAGGGGGTCGGGTCCGTCATGGAAGGACCCATACCGGAATCGACTCATGCGGCCCCGTATCGAATGACGCCGTCGACCTCGTCCTTATCGATGCGACGAGTCAGCCATAGGCCTTCAATTGCAAATTCAACACAAGAAGCAGCAAGACCAGGCGACTCCGCCAGATCTGGCTCGACGGCCTGAAGCAACTTGCCAAGTCCTTCGAACTTGCCGAGCTCACCGATCAGCGACTCTCCTGCCGTCTCGTCACCGGTCTGCAAGGTGTTGCCCTCGTCGAACCACTCGACGAGGGACGTGAGCACCGGGCGAATGTCATTGCCGCCCAGCAGCAAGCGCCACGATTCAGCAGTTGCACGACGGGCCAAATGCAGCAGCAGTTCCTGCTCACGCCCTTCTTCACTGACGTCGAACTCAACCTTGCCGCGAAGTGTTGGCACCACGCCCATGAGATCGCCGACGCGAGCAACAGGCTCACGCTCTCCGGTGATTGCCGAGCGGCGAAGAGCCGCGCCGGACAGTGCTTCTGTGCAGGCGATCGCGAAACGGGCTGAGACACCACTTCGCTGATCTATCGATGAGGAGCCACGGACCTCGGTTGTGAAACGCGCCACGATGTCCAGCAAGTGATCGGGCACCACTGCCTGGATGTGCGCCTCCTGGCGGATGAGGTCGATCTCGTCATCGATGTCGAGCGGATAGTGGGTGCGAATCTCAGCACCGAAGCGGTCCTTGAGCGGCGTGATGATGCGCCCGCGGTTGGTGTAGTCCTCGGGGTTGGCGCTGGCAACTACGAGCAGGTCAAGCGGTAGTCGCAAGTTGTAGCCGCGGACCTGGATATCGCGCTCTTCGAGGACGTTGAGCAGTGCCACCTGAATGCGCTCAGACAGGTCAGGAAGCTCGTTCATGGCGAAGATGCCGCGGTTGGTGCGCGGGACAAGTCCGTAGTGAATCGTCTCGGGGTCTCCCAAACTGCGGCCTTCAGCGACCTTCACCGGATCAACGTCACCGATGAGGTCAGCAACTGAGGTGTCCGGCGTGGCGAGCTTCTCACCGAAACGTTCGCTGCGATGGCGCCAGGCAACCGGAAGGTCGTCGCCGAGGTCAGCGAACTTGCGACGGCAGCCGGCGCAGATTGGCGCAGCCGGGTCGTCATTGATTTCGCAGCCTTGGACGACAGGAATCCACTCGTCCAGCAGTGCGGTGAGTGTTCTGATCAAGCGGGTCTTTCCCTGACCGCGCTCACCCAGCAGCACAATGTCGTGGCCGGCCAGGAGCGAGCGCTCAACCTGTGGGATGACTGTGTCCTGGAAACCGACGATTCCTGGGAGGCTCGGCTCGCCCGCGCGCAGACGAGCCAGCAGGTTGGCCTGCATCTCCTGCTTGACGGTGCGTGATTGGTAGCCGGAGGAGACCAGAGCGCCCAAGGTGGCAGGCAGGTCAACGGGGACAGAAGGGGCGAAGTGAGTCACGTGCTGACCGTACGTGCCAGCGCGGGTTTATGCCAGAAAACGCCCTTCAAACGCTGCCTGTGCTACTTACGTGCGAGGCAGGTTCGCCGAGGGTGAACAGTCAGTCTGAATCCTCGTCGGCAGCAGCGCCAGACGATTGCCTGCGCGCCTGCCTTGCCTGCTCCGGCGTGAGCGCTGTTCCCCCTAGCCGGGCCGGAACCCACCACAGCTCCTGTCCAGCAGGCTTGGGGTAGCGCGCGATGGTGTCATCAAGCAACTGCCCCATGATTGTGCGCAGACGATCTGTTTCGGCATGAGCATCCGCACGCTTCTCAATCATCATCGGCTCACCCATGGTGATGGCGATGATGGTGCCTCGCGACAAGTCGCGATGTCCGTAGCCAAGGATTCGCTGACCACCGAATGTGATCATCGGAATGATCGGAACCTGAGCCATTGCAGCCATGCGAACTGCGCCGCTCTTGAAGGGCAGCAGTTCAAAGGAACGGCTCATCGTGCCTTCCGGAAACACGCCCAGAAGCTCGCCCTCTTTGAGCATGCGCACGCCAGCACGGAATGCTTCCGAACCCGCATCCCGATCAACACTGATGTGCTTCATCCCGCGCATCACTGGCCCAGCGAGGGAGTGTTTGAAGATTCCGTCCTTGGCCATGAAGCGAACAAGGCGATGTCCGGCCCGATCAGGGGGCAGCCCGGCGAAGATGTAGTCAAGGAAGCTCACATGGTTGATCGCCAGCACCGCTCCGCCCGTGGCGGGTAGATATTCCTGCCCCACCACATCAAATCTGATTCCAAGAGCACGGATGAGAGTTTTTGCACCAAACACGAGGGGTCGGTACACCGCATCTGCCATACGCAGAGGCTAGTCACGCGGCAAGATCAGGCCTATGGACCCCAGTTCGGAGTTCAGGACTGTTCGCGCAGACAATGGCGGACGAGCATTCTTGATTTGTGGAGGTAGGCAGCATGTGGAGCAACCGTGTCGTTGTTGGATTTGATGGCAGCGAAACATCGCTCCTGACTGCCAAATGGGCGGCCGGCGAAGCTGAGCTTCGCGGACTCGGACTGACCTTGGTCAATGCCCTCATCCCGCCAACCTCGGGTGGAACCTTTGGTCCGGGCATGGCAGTTGGACTGGACACTCTCGAGGACATTCGCAAAGCTGCCCAGACCACACTTGACGAAGTGGCTGGCACCTTGAGCGGTCCCGACATTCAGTCCATCGTGCAGATCGGCTCCCCAACCGGCGTGCTCCTGGAGGCCAGCGAAACAGCTGCCATGATCGTTGTGGGATCTCGCGGACATGGCGGCTTCAAGGAACTACTGCTGGGCTCAGTGAGTTCACAGCTCGCTGCGCACGCCGACTGCCCGGTCATTGTCATGCGCCATGAGGCCGACACCGCCAATGACCAAATCGTGGTTGGAGTGGACGGCAGCGCTTCATCCTCCGAGGCCGTCAATTTCGCCTTCGCTACGGCCAGCCTGCACAAATGGAAGCTGGTGGCAGTACACGCATGGGAGGTACCTTCCTTCGATCTCGTCATTCTTCCCGATACCCCTGTGCCCATGGACTACGAGAGCATCGGCGACTCTGAGGTGCGCTTGGCCGCTGAGGTGCTCGCCGGCTTTGAAGCCGAATACCCCGATGTCGAGGTAGAGCAGATCGTCACGCGAGGCAATGCAGTCAAGGCCCTGCTCGAGGCTTCGCCGTCGGCAGCAATGATCGTGGTCGGTACTCGTGGACATGGCCAGGTCATGAGTTCAATCCTGGGCTCAGTCAGCCACGGCATCCTGCACAAGTCCAAGGTGCCGGTCGCTATCGTCGGGGAGCCAGTCGCGAAGTCCTGATCAAGCAGTCATCAGCGCCGTCGCACCCCCTCACTAGCCTGAGCCCATGGCCAATGGCGATCGACTTGTGTGGGTGGACTGCGAAATGACGGGATTGCTGCCGGAGTCCGACGAGATCGTCGAGATTGCCTGCATCGTCACAGACGCAGAACTGAACGAACTCGACTCAGGCATCAGCCTGGTCGTCAAGTGCAATGACGCTCCCCTTGCTGCAATGGACGAGTTCGTCGTCAACATGCACACCGAATCCGGCCTGCTCAATGAGATTCCTCTCGGCATCTCCCTTGAGGATGCCCAAGCGCAAGTGCTGGCATACGTCAAGACGCATGTGCCCGAAGCCGGCAAGGCCCAGCTTGCTGGTTCCAGCATCTACGTCGATCGTGGATTCCTTGCCAAGTACATGCCTGAACTGGACTCCTACCTGCACTATCGACTCGTTGATGTGTCCAGCATCAAGGAGCTTGTGCGTCGTTGGTATCCCCGCACCTACTACGGCTTGCCAGAAAAGCACGGCAACCACCGAGCCCTCGGCGATATTCGCGAATCAATTGCCGAACTGCGCTACTACCGAGAAGCAGTGTTCGTTGCACAGCCCGGACCGGACTCAGCAATAGCCAAGGAACTGGGCATGCGTCACGTGGTCGACCACTCCGCAGGGAGCGAGATCACGCCGTAGGGCATCCGCTACGATTCCAGTTCCGCGAGAGCGGGTGACCAGGGTTCTCAACTGAGTCATGGTGGGTGTAGCTCAGCTGGTAGAGCACCTGGTTGTGGTCCAGGACGCCGCGGGTTCAAGTCCCGTCACTCACCCCACGAAAAGTTGTTGCAGCGCAACAACTTTTAGCGATTCGCTCCTCCCCATGTCAGCAGTGTGTCAGCATAAATGACACAGGGAGGGGCAATTTCATGGCCTGGATCAGGCGCAGGACACGCAGCGATGGTCTCGTTTCGATAGCCGTTCAATGGCGGGACATACGCGGAAAGCTCCAGTCGGAAACGTTCCGGGAAACTGACGAGGCCGCTGCCAACGAATTCCTGCGACTCGTTGAGGGCAGTGGCGGTGACTGGCCTCCTCGTTGGGTCAAGGGGGAAGGGTTCCCTGCGGCTGTGTCGAGTGTGACGGTCCGAGACGCCGCCCTGGCGTGGGTGGCGTCGAACACCCAGGCATCCGACCGGACCCGAGCTGAGTACCGGCGCACGCTGGATCGGTACCTGCCCGAAGGCGACCCGTTTGGAGAATGGCCCGCTGGGCTTGTGAAGCACTCTGATGTTCGCAAGTGGATAAGGCGGCTTCAAGACCGGCAAGTGGTAACGAAAAGGGGGGATTCTGCTGACACGCTGTCAGCAAAAACGATCCGAAACGTCCATTCGGTCGTGTCAGCCGGCTTCGATCTGCTGCTCCGAGACGGAGACATTTCCTCGAATCCTGCACTTGGCGCTGCACCGAGCCTTGGGGACAAACCAAACGATCACGTTCTCACCGTCGCCGAGTATCGAGCCCTCCTGTCCTACATTCCCCTTCACTACCGCCCATTGATCGAGACGCTCGTGCGAACTGGCTCTCGATGGGGCGAGGCCACCGCGCTTCTGGTCGGCGACGTCAACCCAGACGCAGACAACCCGCGTATCCGAATAGATAAGGCCTGGACTGAGGGCGACAAACGCGGCGAATACAGGGAGGGCACCCCCAAGACACAACGGGGCTACCGAAGCGCCGCTATCGATGAGGCGCTGGTTGCCACGCTCGCGCCTCTCATGGTCGGTCGAGGCCGCGACGAGTTCCTGTTCACGACCGCCACCGGGCGGGTGGTCCGTCACAACAACTTCTACGCCCGCATTTGGGCTCCTGCTGCGACTACTGCATTCCAATCCGGGGAGCTCACGTTCAAGCCCCGCATCCATGACCTTCGGCACGCGCAGGCAACATGGCTCCTGGAATCCGGGGTACCTGTGGGCGAGGTTGCACGTCGCCTCGGACACGATCCCATCACCCTCATGCGGGTCTACTCGCACGTGTTGAATCCCGATACGCGGGCAAGCGCCAACGTCATCACACGGCTGCTGGGTTCGACTGAAGGTGTGGAAGTGAACACGGCGATCGCCGCGCCTCGCAAGAGTCGGGCGAAAGCCCAAGACGTCAAGAAGACCGACCGCGACGAGAAGGATTCGTCCGAAAACCCGAGGTGATCCCGGAGACCGACCCACTGGAGGGAATATTCGGCGGCTTTACTTCCGCCGCGCTCATCCACGCATCAAGGTCGGTAAGCTTGAACCGCAGCGTCCGGCGACCATGCCGGTAGCCGGGAAGGTCACCATTACGGAACGCTGCCTTGATGTAGTCAGCAGTCAGCGACGTATAAGCGGCAGCGCCACCTGCGGTCAGCCATGCAGGCGAGATAGCCAGAGTCAAGGTCGTCTCGACCGTCGTGACCTGCGCTCTGGCCATGCTGTGTCACCTCCTCTCGTGATCGGTCGCTCGTCCCTCTGCCTGGTCAACAGCGCAACCCGTCCGGTGCCTCGCATGTAGTCCAGGCCGTCACCTCTTTAACGGTGTGACCCCTTCATTACCTCGCAAGTTGCGACGCCCACGGATGTAGCGAGGCAAGTGGAGTGCGTCGAGCTAGTCGTCGAACCAGTACAGCTCGAACCACGCGACCCACTGAGTGGCGACGATGTAGGCCTCCGCGCTCGCGGCTGTGCCAAGGGCGCAGACGACCAAGTCCATGCATTCGAGTGCTCCTGAGTCGTTGACACCCAACCAGTTGTGGGCGTCGAGGCCCAGGCAATCCGGTAAGCACGGCTGCACTGGTGACTCCAGGGCGATGCTGGCAGCCCAGCGGGCGACGTTGCTCAAAACTGCAGAGGCGATGTATGGCGGGATCTCGGGCATGAGCGCTTCTTCCGAGTGTGCACCAGTGTCATCCAGTCGCTGGATCACAACATCGGTTCGGTTCAATCCCACCGCGATCATGTCGCGGCGGTTGACAGGGGTGTCTTCACACAGCGCAGCCGCGACGTCGTAGAGCAATTGCATCGCGTAGCGAAGCCGGTTGAGTCCCGGCTCCCATTCGTCGGCCGGAGACATTGCCTCGTCAAGCCATTCAATGACATCCATGACGGTCCTTTCGCAGAGTGCTCGTCGAAGAGAAGTGCTGTCACCTCTACAACGGTGTTACCCCCTCGGTACCTCGCATTCAGCGCATCAAAGCGACATCCCCGAACCCAGGAAGCCCGTGCCACTGCCGTATGACAGGCTCGCCGTTCCCCAGGCGGGTCCCAGGGCGCGGCGCGGTGAATCGAGGTGTTCCTCACGGCCGGCCAGAACCGCGTGGACTCGTTCGAGGACTTCGTCGTCAAGGTCACCGGGGTCCCACTGCGCGGCTGCTCGCATCTCTTTGTCCGTGAGGTAGTCCCGGGCATCGGCAACGAACAAGGTTCGTCCACGGGCACGACTCGCGCTGACATACAGGCTGGCGGCGTCCTTGGTGGGGGCAAGCGAGGCGATGTGGACCTCACTGGTCTGGCCCTGCAACGTGTGCGTGGTTCCGACGTAGCCGTAGTCCAGATGCCTGAGCAGAGCATTGGGCTTCAGGCGGCGCTGCTTCCCATCGTCGAAACGGACGCAGACTTCGTCCCGGCCCGCGTGGACAACTACCGCGCGGTCACCTCGGACAAGCCTGCGCGCGGGATCCCGATGGCTCAATGGAGTGCGAACGCGCAAGACCGTGCCAGGGCCCAACACTTGTTGGCCCGAGCGTCCTTGATAGATGACCGCCGCAGCCGGGTCGATGGTGTGTGCTGCGAGGAGCTGCGCATGGATACGGTCGTTGAGGTCATCAACCTCAGCATTGGTGACCGCATCGCACGTGACGTTGTCAGCGCCATGGGCGCTGATCTCGCGGACCACCGTGGTAGCGACCAGATCAAGCTTGTGATCACGATTGCGGGCCACCACAACGGCACCATCAGCGATGATGTACTCCCACGCGGTGTCGAGATCTCGGGCATGCAAAGCGGCCGCGACCGCCTGGCCCAATGCAGTGCGCTGTCGCTGGTTGCCCTCGAGTCGAATCACTGAGTCCGGATGTGCTGAGCACAGGACGTTGAAGGCGTCGCCGGCTCCCACTGCTCGCAACTGGGCATGGTCGCCCTGCAGGACCAGCCGCTTGCCCTTCTGCACGCAGAAGTCGGCGACTCGCGCGAGGGTGGCAACGTCTGCCATCGATGCTTCGTCGATCACGATGACCCGAGCGGGAACAGCCTGCCCGCTGGTGATTCGATGGACCAATGCGGTGAGGTTCATCCACGGTGCACCGGACTCGTGACCTGCTGCGGAAGCGGCGCGCGTCGCTGTGGAAGTCACCAGCAGTCCGTACCGCTCGCCGTTGAATCCCATGTGAGCCGCGGCCAGCACACTGGTCTTGCCTGAACCGCCGACGCCTGAGATCAACGTGACCTGTGCGGTGCCGTCCACAATTGCCTGCACTGCGCGCTGCTGTTCGTCGGATAACTGCCAGCCGCGGTCGGCCTCGAAACGGCTGATGCCTGTTCCCGTTCGCCAGGTCAGCCCTGGATTCTGGTGAGCGCTCGTAGACATGCGCTCCAGCAGGCGGGCCTCGGCATCGAGTGCGGATTTGGAGATCCATTGCTGCCCGCCGCTGCGCATCCCTCGGTCGCGTGATTGGTGCGCACGGACGAAACCATTCTGGACAACCAAGCCGGTGATGCGCGAACGTTCGGCTTCGGGCATGCCAGCAGTCGCCAGATCGACGATGGATCGGATCTTGGCCAAGCTGGTGACAGACTCGTGCTGGCAAGCGACATGCGACACCCAGTCGACCCAATCACTGTCTGACCACATCGATGGTGATGCGAACCGCTCCCCCGTCGCGTCGCGTTCCGCTGCGAGGTCCACTCCAAGTTCGTTGGCACGCGCGACTATCCGTTGGTGCAATTGCACCCAGGTCAGTTGCTCATCAGCCTTCGCCCCAGTGGCCCGCTTCTTCGCTGCGCGATTGCGAACACTACGACCCGATGCGGAGATGGGTTGCCCATCGTCAGCTTCGGCTTCTTCCGCCAACACGGCCTGCCGGCCGCGGGAGAAGGCCCACAAAGTGTCGTCAGTGAATCCACCCGCCTCCCATTGCGCCGTCTGCGGGCTGAACCACACCTCCCCCAGCAGACCGCGCGCCTGGGCCTCGGCGATGACGAACTCCTGACCCCACGCAGCGAATCGCGGTGCGTTGACATGCAACTCCCGGCCACCGTCGGCCATCGTGCGGACGATCCCGTCTTGTCCGACGAGCACGTTCGGCAATGTGCAGTGCACGTGCAGGTGCGGGTCGCCGGCACGGGAGGACAACTCAGTCGCGATGAACCCCGCCCAACCATCCGCTGGCATCAGCATGACGTTCTGGCCTTCGCCGCGGTGGCCGGTCGAGCAGAACCCCGCCTCAGCCATCAACCGTTCCAGCGCGCGCGTTGCCGCAGTCTCCATCACGTCGAGCCATTCCTCCGCCACGGCAGGATCTCCGGTCAGGGCATAGAGGCTGATCGACTTCGGCAGTGTCAACGTCAACTCATACCCGGCATTGCCGACCGGCTCGCGGCGCGACGACGCTGCCTCAGCCGCTCGCCACACCCGCTCCCCAAGTTCCTCGTCGCTCAACGTCGCCACCTCAAGTGCGTCCAGATCCAACTGCTGAACCGCGTCGGTATCCCGGCGCGCGGCGACCGGGCCGGCTAGGCGGGCGCGAGTCGAGCGACCAAGCGCGGAATACAACTCCGACTCCTCGACACTCGCGCCCGCACGCGCTGCGGCGCGAAGCAGCCCGCCCGCAGTCAGGAACGACACTGACCTGTCTCGCTCCGCAGCACGGGAAACCGCGCGCCACCAGTTGCCCGCATCCCGCGACGCAAAGACGCTCGCAGGGTCGAGGCCAGCCCGAACCATGGCGGCGACAATGACATCATGGATCGGGCCGGCAGGAACCCGCGCCAGTTGCGACCGCTGCATCTTCACCCCGCGCGTCAGATACTTGCCCGAGAAGGCCAGTACGATGAGCAGGTAGTCCACGGGGTCCGCGACGAATTCGCCCGGTCGAAAGCCGATGAGTTCTGCGGTGGCACCAGCCCCGACGAATCGCACGCGTCGCGCATCCTCGGCGCCCACACCGACCCGATAGGCGACCTGCACGTTTCCAACGCCGATGGTGCCCGTGACGCGGTACCAGACCTGGCCCATGCCCCCAGCCGTGTGACCGATGATCGTCACCTTCGCGTGAGCCGTCATCGCGACACCGGCGAATCCGGATTCCAAGCCGGATATTGATCGTTGCCGTTGCTTGACCTGTGGATTGGGTTCATGTCGTGTCCTTTGTGGTTCTCGTTGTTCATGTCGTTCTCGTGCTCTGGGTGTTCTGGATCGGTTGTCGTTCCATGCTGTTCTTCGTGCGTTCTTGGTCCTGCTGACGGCTCGGCGCAGGTCCCTGCCCTATCAACGGTGCGACCCCCTCGGTACCTCGCATTTGCGACGAGGGCCCCTCAACTGTTGGGCTCAGCCGGAGGAGTCGACACCCGCCTGCAAGGGATGGATGCCCGCTCTTTGCAGACCGCATTCGTCGCCTACGGCTCGACATTGCGGGCAGAGGAAGGCCGATCCACGGCTGGTCTTGACGGCCAAGTCGCGCCCCGTGAACTCGACCGCGGTACCCCAGCCGATACGCATGGAAGGGAAGCGCGGATAGCGAGTACCGAAAGAGAACTGACACAACAGGGGGCCAGATCAACGTGACAGGAATGCGACTGCCGCCCGATGACCTGCCCAAGAGCCGCACAGGGCGCATCCCTCAATGGGTCGTCGACGAGGCCATGGGTCGCCCCGTCGAGGCCCCCGGTTTTCGCTCGCACGGCACACCGGATCCCCTAAAGAACACTCCCGATGGCCAGCACGGGCGTGTCCGTCGATGGCTCACAACGATGGCCGTGTTTGCCGTTCTGGCGGCTCTCGTCTTTGGTGCTCAGCGGCTCGGGATAAGCCCGCTGGCTGCGCCTGGAGCGGCCATCGCCAAGCCCGTCAATGGGCCAATGCCCGGTCTGGATGAGGCATCGGTGCCACTTGGTTCACCACCCCCGCTGTCCGGCGTTCCCTCGGCCAGTTTCCGGTTCGAGGGCACCCAGACTGACGGAGGAAACCCTGTGGCCTGGTCACCCTGCCGCCCCATCCACTTCGTGGTGCGAGCACTCCACAGCCCGACCGGCGGACGACGGGCATTGGACCAGGCCATCGCGAAAGTCTCGGCCGCCACCGGGCTGACCTTTGTCGACGACGGCTCCACCGACGAGGCCCCAAGCAGTCAACGCGAGCCCTACCAGCCAGAGCGATACGGAGACCGCTGGGCTCCTGTGCTCATCGCGTGGGCCACACCAAAAGAGGTACCAGACTTCGGCGTCGACATCGCCGGGGAAGCGGGAGCGACCCGAGTCACGACACCCAGTGGCGACTCCACTTACATCGGCGGAGTCGTGTACCTCGATCCCACGAAATACACCGAGATCACGACCCGATCAGGCCAAGCCGTCGCCGACTCCGTCATCCTCCACGAGCTCGGGCATCTCGTGGGCCTGGCCCACGTCAACGACGCTGCCCAGATCATGTGGCCACGGGGAAACTCGGCCGGCCTGACCGGATACCAAGACGGTGATGCCGCCGGGCTCAGAGCCTTGGGGCTGGGAAACTGCCAGCCTGATGCTTGATCATGTCAATCACCCGCTCAAGTCCCATCCGATTCGTGGCGAGGTGAGGGCGCACCAAATTGAACACCAGCATGTTGGCTCATGTGTTCGCAAAGGGCCGGGCCATGAACTTCCGAGCCACTCGCAAGGGCCGTGTTTCGAGCCACGAACAAGTTTCGCCGCGCCTCAGTCCAAGAAGAAGTTCTCGTCCATGAGGCTGTTTGGAGCAAACCTCGGCCAACCGCTCAGAGTCAGGTTGCTCCTCTGCGCCCGATGAGTTTCGATGAGGTCCCGAGCTCCGTTGACCCTTTCGCACTGCTCCGCGCTGAGATAGAAGGCAAGCGCCTCGATGTGATCGTGCCGTCTGAAGAAGTTCTCGAAGTCAGGGTCTTCAGTGACGGTCTCTTCGAGATGGATTACTGCATCCTCGACCTCAACCCGAGTCACTCTGCGAGGCAGGTCGGGTAGGAGATCGATCATCCCGTCTTCACTGACGACGACGATGAGGGCGCCAGATCCATGCCCCGCGTGATAGCGAACCGCTGAGTTAAAGCGCGCACCTCGACTCGCCAAACCCTCGCCAGTTGCTTCGCCGTCGAGGATGACGCCGACTGCGTGACACATACTGTCGGGTCCGAGCAGGACTGCGCCATCAATGCTCGTAGCCGCCTGGAATGTTTCATCATCGAGGTCGACTGGCTCAATGAGCTGAGCTTGCGGGAGGAAACGCAGCGCCTCAGTTTCGGCGTTGGGATGCACCACGAGCATGCTTCCGTGCTTGGCCCCTGCAGCAA
Source organism: Actinomycetota bacterium (assembly GCA_030684515.1). Taxonomy (NCBI): domain Bacteria; kingdom Bacillati; phylum Actinomycetota; species Actinomycetota bacterium. Next base: position 20,699 of record JAUXVJ010000011.1, on the reverse strand, counting down.
GCAGCGTCAGGCGCCACAATCTGCCAAGCGCGACTGGTGTCGCGGAAGATAGAACTCGCTCCGCAGTATCTAGAAACTTCGATTCATCGATCCGGGGCGTAGGAAGACTAGGACGAGTGTTCGTAACTCGAAGGAGAGGAACATCTAGGTGCCGGAGTTCCCACGCACCTCGGCCCACTACATCGAGAGTGAATACCGACTCATCGGCAGGGTCGTAACCACTATTCACACGCGCCATTCCGTGGATCTTGCCTTCCCGGCAAAGGAGGTACTGTCCGTCGCCAGACATCTCAAGCGACTTCCGCAGCGAACGGGTGTCTGGAAGGCCGATTGTCTTGCTGAACTTCATCGACAAGAGGACGTTAGGGCCGTCGGGATCGGCAATCACGAACCCACCGGCACTAGCGCGGCCTTCGTAAGGCTGAGCGGACACCTCGTCGAGCGCAATGACGATCTCGTGGGAGAAGTCGTCGCCACTCAGACGACATGCGGATCCCACAAGCGCTCGGGCGGCTCGGCGTATCAGTTCGGAGCGGTCAGACCACTGCGCTGAGAACTCCTCAGGCGGATCCTGCTGGCTGAGGTCAGCCGTGGCCTGGCGGAGTAGTTCGCGGATCAGGGAGTGCTGAAGTGACGGGACGATCTCAAAGCGATCCCCCGGGATCTCTCTTCGACTCAACGCTGGCTTTGAATCCCACCGTCGGCGAGGAACAGCGATGACGGGGTGAACCGCAAAACCGTTGACGAGACCTGGCTCGCCGACGAAGAAGTACTGCTGTCCTCCCGGCTCGGACGCTTCCAGCCCATCGCGAATCACCTCACCACGCATACGGTTTAGCAGGTAGCGATGCATCTGATCGTGGTGTCGTGGGCTGCTGATCCGGAAGTCCGACCACGGATTCGCTTCGTAGCGTTCCTGCCCCACCCGATCCACAAGACTCAATTCGACAGCTGCAAGCGCATCGGTCTCTGGTTCGAAGCAGATTGGGAATGGGGCGTCCGCGTTCGCTGTGAATCCGACCAAGTACGCACGAGCACCAAGGCCGAAGCCAATCTGCTCAAACACGCTCCTTGCCACCCGCTCGAGACCGTTCCTGAAGTGTGGCTAAAAGCCCCACATGAACTGGGCGATTGTGTCTCTCACGGTTCACACCTCCCCTCTCTGGAACGCGACCAGGCCTGAGCTGCAGAATCCGTCACTTCCGGCGTCCCTTCTTGGAGGATGGGATCATGAGTTGACCGTCGCTGATTAGGCGCTCGTAGGAAGCGAACAGCGCCGCAAGCCGGTCAGCCTCGGTGAGGCTCTCTTTCTGTCCAAACACAGCATCGACGGTCCTGTCGAGTTGGGCGTGCGCCTTGAGGAGTGTCGGGTCCATCGCGAGCGGGTTGTAATGCTGCGCGAGGGAGCGCTCCGGGCGAAGTGCTCGTGCGTCCAGCACAGCCTCTCCACCCGCGATGATCGAGTCACGCTGGTCGTCGCTCAACTTCGGCAGCGGGAAGGTGTTCCAGACCGGCAGCTTCCCGAAACGAAGGTCGGACTTGATTCGTCCTCCGACGGTGCGCTGCCACGCGATGAACATGGAACTCGAGATGATCGAGAACGCAAGCCCAGAAGCGTCTTCCGCCGTGAAGTTGGCGTCTCCAGAGATGACCTCAGGGTTAGCGAGCGCAGCAGTGAAGAATGCACGAGTCTCCGATACGTGGCGTGGAATCACTACATGTGGAACGTCACGGTGGGAGACGTACCAGAAGCGGTATGGGGTTGCGGCGGAATCTCGTGTCGCCTTCAGAGTGGACGCGAGGCGGAACTCCTTGACGGCATCGAATCGGGCTTTAAGAATAGGAGAAGCCGCGATGTCCGCAGGTGCCGCGACCGGCATCCACAGACACCATCGTGGGGCACCTTGGACGAGTTCGCGGGCACCGACGAAAGGCCTTACATACTTGGCAGCCACAGGATCGGCGGTGACTGCCGAATGATCGGCCTGCTCGACGAGTAGGTGACCTCCATCTGCTGGCTTGTTGCCGTTGATGATCTCCGGCAGGTCGGGTGCGATTGGTCTCTGAACCGCATCCACCAAGACGTTCGGACCATCCACCAGGTACGCATTGATCTGCCACAACACTGGTATGACGACTGGATCGCCCCTGTGGTCGCGGTAGTCGAAGAGTCGTGGCGGCGAAGTTCGCTTATCGAAGCCGACGATCACACAGTGGACCTGGGCGGAGTTCGCTGCCTCGCTCGTCCAGATGAAGGTCCGGTGAGCGAAGCCAATGCGCCAGCCAGCAGCGAAGATCGGGCGGAAGGTCGGGGCGACAGGCTCGCCTTGGGTTATCGAGTTAGTGGACACGAATGCGAACTGGCCTTGGTAGCCGAATGCCGAAAACAGATCGAGGCACTTCTTGTGCCACCCCGTGACGTAATCCTGCGAGCCATGTCGCTGTTCGCCCCACACAGAATCCAGGTCAGCCACCTGATCCACGGACCGTGAAATCATCCCAAGGAATGGCGGGTTGCCCATCACGTACAGGTGTTCCGACTGCTCGACGATCTCGGTCCAGTCGGTGCGTAGCGCGTTAGCAACGGTGATCGTGCGGACCTTGTTCAGTGGAAGGGTGTCGGGACCATCGCCGAGGGCATTCCGCATGTCGTTGTTAGCCTGGTGCTCGACGAGATGGAGCGCAGTCTCAGCGATACGGGCGGGCCACTCCTCGATCTCGATGCCGTGGAAGTGGCTGAGTTTCACCGGCAGTTCCTCGGCGAGGAAGAACATCGATTGCTTGTACTTCGCAGGGTCGAGGTCTTGAAGGCGAAGGAGGACCCTCAGATCAAGAGCACGTAATTCCCGGTAGGCGACGACGAGGAAGTTGCCGCAGCCGCAAGCCGGGTCGAGGAAACGCATCTGACCCATGTCCTTACGGAGGCGTTCCAGCTTCTTTACGTCGCTCCATCCGATGGTCAAGCGCTCGTTGATGTCGTCTAGAAACATCGGGCCGATCAACTTCAGGATGTTGGTCTCAGTCGTGTAGTGCTCGCCGAATTCGCGGCGGGCCTCCTTGGATTTAACCGACTGGAACAGGCTGCCGAACACGGCCGGGCTTATGGCCGACCAGTTGAAGTCGCAGGCTTCGAGTAGCTTCGTGCGCATCGTCGGCGTAAACGCAGGAAGCGGGAGCGGTTCGTCGAAGATGCTGCCATTGACATACGGGAACCGGGTGAGGAGATCGTCAAGGTTCTTCTGACGCTTGCTTTCCGGCTGGCCAAGCACCTGGAAGAGCATCGTGAGTTGTGCGCCCAAGTCGGTACCGTCGGGAGCCGTGCGCGTTCGGATGTACTCGGCGAAAAGGTCTTTCGGGAACATGCCGGCGTCGTCAGCAAATAGCGCGAACAACGTGCGCACGAGGAACACGCTGGCGGAGTGATCGTCGTACCCGGAGCCCTCAAGCTCCTCGTACAGACTGCCCATGATCTTGGCGGCCGTGATTGAGGCTGCCTCCTGCTCCGCCGAGCCGAATGTGCGCACCCCGTATCCGGCGAGGAAAGCTAAACGCTCTGCATTCTCGATGAACTCCGCCAGCGACCATTCGATCACGGATCCGTCGCGTAGGTCCTTGAGTCGGAACCGCTGGAAGTCGCTGGTCAGCATGAATACGGGCGCCACGGCCTCGGGAAGTGCGTAGTCGAGCGCCTGTGCCTCGGCGTTCTCCAGGTTTTGGCCCGCAGACTTCATCTCGATTCCGAGTTGGCCGGGTATCAGGGCATCGATCCACCCGTCACGACCCTTGGAGAATCGATGGGCCTGGTACTGCCACTGTGCGATGCGGTCGACCAACCCATAGACCTTGAGCAGATCGCGCATGAAGTCCTGATCCTGCTGCTTTTCCTTGCCGCTTTCACCGGCCCAATCGCGTGCAAACTTCGCAGCGTTCGCGCGAATCTCATTCAACGACAGTGGCTTGGGCACCCGTGAAGGCTACTGGCGGCAGCTGACACGGTCCTTGACTTGGCCCTCCCGGCCCGGCGCTTGCCCGTCGGAACGCCGACCAGACGACGAACGGACGAAATCTGATCGTAGTTGACATGCCACCGATGTGCCCTTGCCCGCACTTCTGTCCCACTCGCATGGGGGAATCTGCGCCAGACCCGTGCCCCAAAGTTGCCAAGGAAACCTATCGCGCCCCAGTGGCCACATCGCATCGCTCTGCGGAGTACATCAGTCTAATTTCGGTTTACTCAGCCCGAAATATGTCCGTTCTGTCTGGAGCCGCCTCGGGGATTTGAACCCCGGGCCTGCCCATTAAGAGGGGTCTGAATCGGCGACGACCCAGACCCCCCTCCCCTACGCTGCGGACTTCCCGTACACCTCATCCGGGTCGAAGCGCTCGTCGACGAAGCGCTTGAAGGCCGCGATCAGGTCCTGCTCGTCACTCAAGGCTTTCATCGTGATTCGCAGGTTTGTCGCTCGGCCTCGTCCAAGGCCTGGCTGGTCCCTGAGGCGGTCTTTTGGCGTCGTCAGAAGCTTTCCGTCTGCTGCGCGTACCGCTTGTTCCAACTGCGCGAAGGAGAGCACTGCGGTCTCGTAGTAGCGGCCTGCCGACATGAGGAGACTTGGGCGAGCCCACCCCTTGGGCACGAGAAGAAGCGGCCTTCCTCCGGACACAGGCAGCGAGACGGTCGCCTCGCTCCATCCGCACTTAGCGGGATCCCATACCTGACGACGGAAAGTCTCTACTCGGTGGCCTCCGACACTGAACTCCGGATAGTCCGCGATTACCGCTGCCGTGAAACGCGCGAGCGGCTCGAAGATGATTCGCGTCGTCACATCGGAGGTGATGTCCCTGTCGACGCCGTCAACGAACAGCGGAAGGTCCTCGAGCTGCCGAAGAACTCCAATGCGCACAAGCGCACGCACGTCATCGGTCAGGGCGGTCCAGATCCGAGTGCCCACGACCTCGGCGCCGCCGTGACCTCGGAATCCTTCGACTGCCATTCCTAGACGGGTCTCCCAAGGCTCGACGAAATGCTGGAGGAGGTCCTCGCCGCGTGCCATTTCGGTAGGTGTCCCGTCGATAACGCACCTGGTGACCTCACGGAGGAAGGTGTCGGCGCACTCGATCGCTGCGGCCGCATACGGCTGTGGTTCTCGGCGGAGCCGGATGGCACGCGGGTCGACGTATAGGCGGTTGTCAGCCGCGATATCGACGTTCACGAACGGCACGGACCTATCGATCCCGTAATAGTCGGTAACAGTAGGCATTGCGTCTTCCTTTCGGTTTGTGACCCGAAGAGGAAGCGAGGCAACATGCCTCAGGTTTCTTCGATACGCTGGGGAGGACTACCAAGTCATCACCGCGCCTTCGGGCCGGTCCTGGCCTGACTCCGTTCCACCGGGGTCAGGCCAGAGTTTTAGGGGCTACTCGCCATCGGGCACCTCATGCTTTGTCCGGTTTCCGCGAACTTCAACGCTTGGTCCACTTAGATCTACACAGAGCATCCCGTCCTGCTCATACGGCTTATAGCGTCGGCTAATGCTCGTATCGATGTCGAAGTACTGAGTGAACGCTGTCGCTGACAGAATCATTTGACCCGAATCTCGCGATGACTGAGGCCGAACCACATAGGCGTGAGCTTCACTGGACGGCCTCATCGCGATGATCTTGGCCTCATCGTCGAATAACAATTCCACAGAGTCGGCTTCGTGGATCAACTTGTGGGCCGTCTTGTTGATCGAGAATATCCCGCGCTTCTGAATGGTGATACTGGGAGCCTTAGCAAGCGGCGCTAGGCGCTTGTCAAAAACCTGGAATCCCATGAGGCGACCTCCTTCTAGTATGCGCTCCCAGCGTACCACATGCTCCCGGTTCTAATGTTTCTATGTTGTCTAACGTCCCCGTAGGCGACGAAGGCCCACTGAAGGCATTCGGCGCATTCATGGCAGGCGCAATACTTGGGGTTGTCCCATCAACAAAGAAGTCAGGATTCCGATCTGACCTCCAACCCCCTTCCCAAGTTGTCTGTCCACTGGCGAGACAGCTGCCGATCCCTCTCCCGCCCATCTCTATCGTCCTGCCCCCGCTTTTAGGATCTACCCGAGGACAGACGGAGCCTCCCTAGGAGAGACTGTGCCTCCAGTGGTAAATCACCACCAGCGACGGCGCGCGGTAGACGCCGAAGCGTCTGCATCAGACTCCGTATCCGGTCGGCCGTCGGGGAAGGCCCGCGATCTCACCCGAACGGGCCTAGTCTCACGAGCTCGGTCTCACGTCCCAAACGCGTAGACAGAGAGTCCGTCCGCGAATGTGGTCGTCGTCAGCATGCCTTCTGCGTGCCGTTGCCCGCATTCCGGACGTGATCTCGTGAGGAATTTCGTGCCATCGGCGTGCCACTGCGGGGAGCAAAATCAGCCCCATTGAGCAATGCCTGGAAGTCTTCTAGAAGACATAAACCCCTTGATTTACAAGGGGTTTATGCAGAGTGGGGCGGGCGGGGCTCGAACCCGCGACGACCAGATTATGAGTCCGTTTGTAGCGCGCCGTCAGGTACCCAGACTGTCGCCTTGAAACCTAAGACGTGTGTAACAGGGCTTTCGGTGTCGCTGCCGCCTCCGCCAAAAAGTTCGGCAACCCGGCTTCAGAGACCACGAAACAGCGCGTGAAGGTGGGCGAAGAGTTAAGGCGCACAAGAATCTCGGCGCGTTCAATCTCCTCAACTTCAAGGTTGCTACCTGAGACAAGAAAAGCCCGAAAGAGGCGTCCGCTCGTAACTACGACGGGAAAGACGGCAATGCGCACGATGTCGAAACTGCCTGCCCGGTTGACAGTCAAATCTGCGCCAACACCATGAGCAGCTGAAACGGCTGCCTGCACTGCCTCCCAGGCGGGATCTGTTGCACCTGCTCGACGATCACCCTCACCGGACATCGCGGAAACTATCCCAGTCGAGATGCGGCTCATCCTGAACAGCGTCTGCTCTTTATCGGCGTAGGTATCCAGGTTGGGCACGCCGTCATCAATTCGATCCCCGTACTGATCATGCCGCTCGGTCGCCTTGTAGAGCGACCATTCCAGGCGTCTATACGCGTCGTTATCGACAACGTTGCTATCGAATGCGACCCATGGAAGTGGCTTCGACTTGCACTCAATCACCACTGCGATATTCGCGAAAGCCCCTCTGGTCTGCCCAACCCATTGGACGACGACGTCTGCCTCCCTAATCTTTCCTGTGGTCGGGTCTGTGTAGTACCGCGATTGATCAACCCAGTGCGGAGCGTGCTCCCTGGCGGCCTCTGCAACTCGGAACTCCAGCGGAAATCCAGTTCCCTCCAGCCACGCTCGCACTCTCCCGCGCAAGTCATCATTGACAGCGTTGGGTGAGTCATCAGACTGGTCAGGCATCGATCCCCCGAACTCTTGCTTGTCGCATACATTCGCGCGCTAAGTGGGAAGTATGTTCCCATCCTGCTGCCAACTAGAGGTGGGCTGACGCCTTCTCAATCGTGGCTAAGCAGGTTTCGAAGGTTGGCGGCTCCGTATAGATGAGGCCGAGCGCAGCTTCGTAGGAGACTCGGCCCTGGTCGACGGCCCGTCCATCACGTGCAAAGGCGGGACTGGACGCGAACCCGGCCAGAGGCCGCGGGTGGAATGCCCAGCCGTTACGTTGGGATACGTCAGCGATATCGACCATCAGTTCCTCGATCGACACTTCGCTCAGCCGATCGATCAATCCTTCCGAAGCGAGGAGAGCCTGTACGTCGTAGTAGTGACGGCCGACACGCGCCATTGACGACGAGTCCCCCGCCTCCGCGTCGATTGCTGCAGCGTGCAGCGCGGAGAGCTTCTCGAACAGGGTCCTGATCGGATCAAGGAGCAAGGCCTGTACAGGCTGTTCCTCTTCGAAGGTTCCGGCCTGTCCGGAACTCAGCAGAAACTGACTGATGTAACTGGTCACAGGTCGTACCTGCAGTCCCGGCAGAGTTCCACCCCGCGTGCCCATCTCAAGATAGAGACCTTCGGTTGCCTGGGTTGCCGGGTAACTCGCCGGGTAGAAGAACCGTGCGTTGCGCTTGACGCCTGTGGTCGAGGGCCCGACCTTCACCTGGGAGTCGTCGAGACCAAGGTCCGCCGCTCCTCGACTGATGATCGCCTTCAGCTCTCGATCGATGCGACTGGAGCCGATGGCCTCAGCGGGAACTACGAGGATGTCAACGTCCTCGGAGAATCGCTGAGTGAGACCGAACCCTTTGGACAGGCTCGTCCCACCCTTGAAGACAATCGTGACGTCGGCACTGAAGTTTGTCGGCAGGAACAGTGATCGCAGGAGTTCCACGACCCAGAAGTCCTTCTCCACAAACTCAGCCGGGATCGCGAGCGCGTCCGCAGTTGCGGCGGTGAGGGCCAGAAGATCGTCCGGTCGCTGGCGCAGTCGCACCAGTGACTCCTTCACAGCAACACCCTCTCAGATGCCCACCGGCGGCGGACCGTGCTCGTCTCATGCGCAGCAACTTTGTCGAGCGAATCCAGTCGAATCTGTCCGTCAGTTGTCAGACGCCGGAGGGCTTCAATGAGGGCTTCATCGCCGCCATCGATTCGATCGATCCAGTCCTCGCGGAGGACCTCGAGAACGGCAACTTCGGCAGTGTTCAACAGGACGCGTAGGACATTGCTCCTCTTGGAGACCTGCGCATTGCGAAGGGCAGGTTGGCGCCCCGGTACGGCCACATGCGGAAAAGCCGGAAGCTGAGTTGTAAGCCCAAGGAAGCGCAAGGCGCTCCAGCCAGCCGGACCGGCACCCGGGCCTGCCACTTCCAGAGCGGCGTCGAGGGCGGGCGGGGCCCCGGTGCCGTACCTGCTGTCGACGCCTTTCCAATAGACACCGCGTCCCACGCGCACCAGGGGTCCAGGCTCTGATGCCAGCCTGGACAGGGCCATGTCCACGGCAGAGCTCGATCCGGGGAAGTCGGCGGAACGCACGAAGGAGCCGCGAGGAGCGCTGACGACCCGGTCCCTCACGAGAGCGGCTGTGCTCACGATTCACCTCCGGTGTTAGATTTATGTATAGGCAATCTAACACAAGTCTGACTCCCTCCCGAAAGCCGACTACGCGGAGGGTCTGGAGAAAGGAGGTGGTCTGCTGACGGCGTTAGCACAAGCCAACATTCATAGAGGCACACAAGCACGCATGGGAGCGGGGTTTCCCTCATAGAAGTGGGCAATGTGGGTGGTCAAGTCCCGTCACTTACCCCACGAAAAGTTGTTGCAGCGCAACAATTTTTCGCAATTCGCTCCTCCCCATGTCAGCATAAATGACACAGGGAGGGGCAATTTCATGGCTCGGATAAGGCGCAGGACACGCGGCAATGGTCTCGCTTCGATAGCCGTTCAATGGCAGGACATTCGCGGAAAGCTCCAGTCGGCAATGTTCCAGAAAACGGCCGAGCCGCTGTCCAAAGCCGAACTTCAGATCTTCACTGTGCGCCTTCTTGAGGGACGGGTAGCGGACACCAAGAAACTTGCCTGGCATCTTGAGGCGCTTAGGACGTCTGGAAGCATTCCTGCATAGCCATCAGCTGATCGAGCGGGATCCCTTCTGATGGCTACGCGATCTGGATGCGCTCGTCCCCGTACTCAACCTCGACGTGCAACGTGCCGCCAAGCGCTTCGACGTACTTTCGGAGCGTGTCGACTTGTGAATGTTCGATCTCTCCGTGCTCAATACGAGAGACGCGGTTCTGACTGACATGGAGTAGCGAGGCAAGTTCAACCTGGGTCAGGTTCGATGCCTCGCGCAATTCGCGAAGCCGATAGGCACGCACCTCATCCAGCAAGCGCTTCTTGTGCGCGTCAACTGCAGCGCGATCAACAGGGCGCTCGCGCAACAGATCCTCAAGGCGCTTAGCCATGATGCCCTTCCTTCCGTCGTTCCAGGTGCTCGGTCAAGCGTTCGTCAGCGAGCGGGATATTCGTCCGGTACCACTTCTGCCAGTTCCCAGCCTTGTCTCCGGCCACGAGCAGAATCGCATGGCGATCAGGATCGAAGGCAAACAGCACCCTCAGCTCGGATCGACCGCTGGATCCCGGCCGTAGCTCCTTCATGTTCTTGTGTTGCGAGCCGACCACTGAGTCCACCAGAGGCCTTCCCAGTCCCGGTCCGCGTTCGGCCAGTAACTCCAGAGCAGCGATGACCTGTTCGTAGGACTTCTGGTCCAGTGAAACTAGCCAGTCCTCGACCAGGTCAACTTCCACTTCCCAACGAGCGGTCACGCTACACCCTCTAGGCTATATAGCGCAAGTGTTGTATTCATCCGGAAGACCGCTGCAGTCGCGGAGGTCTGGGCCAGATAGTCGTCCGGTCGCTGGCGCGGTCGCGCCAATGCCTCGTTCACAGCGACACCCTCTCATCTGCCCACCGGCGGCGGGCCAGGCTCGTCTGGCGCGCAGCAACCTCGTCGAGCGAATCCAGTCGAATCTGTCCTTCGGTGTTCAGACGCCGCAGGGCTTCAACGAGAGCTTCGTAGCCGCCATCCGAGAGACGACTAGGCAGATGGCCGGGATAGAGGAGATACTCTGCTGACGGCGTCAGCACGATCAAACATTCATAGAGGCACACAAGCACGCATGGGAGCGGAGTTTCCCTCATAGAAGAGGGCAAAGTGGGTGGTTCAAGTCCCGTCACTCACCCCATTGCACCATCGAATACGCCCCGACGCGCCTGCCCATCAAAGGCGTTTGGATCTCCTTGGCTATCTCGCCGTGTAGGAGCGCTGCAGCCGGAATGACTGCCAGGCATTGGGCACCGCAGGTGCCTGGGCCACCACAGTGCACTCGCCCGCACGCTGGAGTTCCACATTGACGGCCCCGTTGCTCGGGAACCGTAGCCGGCACCGATTGGACCCGGCCGTGATGCGCCAGTTGATGTTCTGGCTGGCACTGGTCACACCCTCGGTCGGGTTCTGCAGTCGGATGGTCCTACCGACCGGGAATCGGCCCGAAGGCGGCGCCGCAAGGGTTGCCTGTTGCTGCCCTGGCACCATCAAGACCGTGTATCCCTGCTGCACAGGGGCATAGCCGGGACCGCCGGTGGTCTTGGCAACCAGGTTGCACTGGCCCGTTCCCGTGTCGATGGTCAGCGTGAGGCCGGTGTTGTTGCACAGACCAGTGTTCACCAGGGTCACCGGTGCACCTGAGAGCGTGGATGCCTGAAAGGTGAAAGTCGTGCCATTGCCACGGGTATAGATGCCATTGGGCGCCCACGGGCCAAATCCTGGCTCGACGAGCGTGATCACGTCCACGGCGGCTGGTCCGGACACGATTTTCACCTGATCAGACGTCGACCCTGAGCGACCGTTGTTGGTCATGTAGTTGACCCCCAGCGTTGCCGAGCCCGCGACGGTGGGCGTCCACAAGAAGGTGGCCGAGCCGTTGACGAAGGGGACCGAGGCCGAGATCGGCGCGCCGTTGAGCGTGAAGCCGGCCGAGCCCTGGGTGTTGGCGGGAACAACGGTTCCCGTGAGCAGAACGGGCACGCCGACAGTCATCGTGCCCGGAGCCGCAAGGGAGATCGTGTTGCCGCTGGGCGTGCCGATGATCACATCAACTGGCGACGTGGATGCCCCGGCTATGCCATCACCGGCATAGCTGGCCTGGAAGGTGAACGTCCCGGCAGACGGCGGTGTCCAGCGCCAGTAGGCGAAGGACTGGCCCTGCACGCTGGTCCACGAAGGGGTCAGTCCCATCGTTGTGATGACTGCGCCATTGACATCGCGCACGACGACCTGCCCGGTCGGTGCATATCCGCTCGGGCTCTGCGACTGGACATTGACCGTGATCAGAGTGGGAACGCCGATCTGGGCGGTATTCGGAGCCGAGATTGCCGTCGTCGTGGGCACGCCACTCACCTGAAGCGCGATGGCGCTGGTCTGACCCAGGCTGCTGCCGTCGGCCGCCGAGAACCAGACCGAGATGCTCATCTGCTGGGGATTGCGCGGGGTGGTCAGCGTCAGGCTCGCCTGTCCACCGACCACGACCACCGGTGTTCCCACCTGAGTTGTGCCGTTCATCAGCGTCCCCGTCACAGTGCCACCGATCAGCGATGGCGCACCGGCGACCTGGAAGCTGACCAACTGTGCGACAAACGCCGTGGAAGGTCCTGAGATCGACCCGGTAGCCGCAGCGGCAGGTCCAGCGACGCCCACTCCAAGCCCCATCAGGACGAGCGCGGAAATGATCAGAGCACGGACGGACAGTCCAAGTGTGCGAGCCGCGCTGTGCATGGCTTGATCCCTTCGATCAGAGTACGTCGATAGTAGCCCGCACTTGCCTCAGCGGCGTGGTGCGATTGGCATGAGCCGGCAGCGTTTCCTGAGCACCATCACGAACAACTGGTTCGTCGTCTCCATAGCGGGCTTGCTGGGCCTGCTGTGTGGTCCATACTTGGCTGATCGATCAGTGTCACGTTTCGCGCCCACCCGATGAGGAGGACGACATGACCATCATTCGCGCCGCTTTGGTCCAGACAAGTTGGACTGGCGACAAAGAGTCAATGATCCGCGCGCACGAGGTCTACGCCCGCGATGCTGCTGCACAGGGCGCGCAGGTCATCTGCTTCCAGGAACTCTTCTACGGGCCCTATTTCTGCCAGGTCCAGGACGCGCAGTACTACGAGTACGCCGAGTCGATCCCGGGGCCAACAACCGAGCGCTTCCAGGCACTTGCCAGAGAACTGGGCCTGGTCATGATCCTGCCGATGTACGAGCAGGAGCAGCCAGGCGTTCTGTACAACACCGCCGCAGTCGTCGATGCCGATGGCACCTACCTCGGCAAATACCGCAAGCACCACATCCCACAGGTCGCCGGATTTCTGGAGAAGTTCTACTTCCGCCCGGGTACCGGCGGCTATCCGGTGTTCGACACTGCAGTCGGCAAGATTGGTGTGTACATCTGCTACGACCGTCACTTCCCCGAAGGATGGCGCGCGCTGGGGCTCAATGGCGCGCAGATCGTCTTCAACCCCTCTGCCACATCTCGTGGCCTATCGCAATACCTCTGGAGCATCGAGCAACCCGCCGCGGCAGTGGCCAACGAGTACTACGTCGGTGCCATTAATCGAGTCGGCATCGAACCCCTCGGTGACGATGACTTCTACGGCCAGTCCTACTTCGTGGATCCTGAAGGCAACTACGTAGGCGACAAGGGCGATCCGTACCAGCCCGAGCTTCTCGTACGTGAACTCGATATGGACCTGCTCGCCGAGGTCCGAAATCGGTGGGCGTTCTACCGCGACCGTCGACCAGATTCCTACGGCGACATAGTCCGGCCATAATCGAAGGGACGCAACGATGACCATCCTCATCAAGAACGGAAGCGTCGTGTCAGCCACCGGCACGAGTGCGGCTGACGTATTGATCGATGGAGAGCGCATCGCCGCGCTCATCCTTCCCGGCGACACTTCGCTGGGAGCAAACCTGGAAGCCGAAGCCGAGCGCGTTATCGATGCTTCCGGCAAGTACGTGATCCCAGGCGGCGTTGACGCACACACCCACATGGAGTTGCCCTTTGGCGGAACCTTCGCCTCGGACACCTTCGAGACCGGGACGCGGGCCGCAGCATGGGGCGGAACCACCACCATCCTCGACTTTGCAGTGCAAAGACAGGGCGAGCGTGTGCAAGACGGATTAGCTGCCTGGCATGCAAAGGCCGCCGGAAACTGCCACATCGACTACGGCTTTCATCAGATCATCGGTGGAGTCGACGACGAGTCGTTGAAGGCCATGGACGAATTGGTCGACGAGGGCATCACGAGCTTCAAGCTCTTCATGGCCTACCCAGGTGTCTTCTACAGCGACGATGGTCAGATCCTGCGAGCAATGCAGTCAGCGGCGCAGAGCGGATCGATGATCATGATGCACGCCGAGAACGGCACTGCCATTGACGTACTCGTCGCCCAGGCACTGGCCGAGGGAAAGACCGATCCCAAGTACCACTCGCTGACGCGACCTTGGGAGACCGAGGCCGAGGCCACCAATCGGGCGATCATGCTCGCGCGTCTGACAGGCGCACCCCTGTACATCGTCCATATGTCTGCCAAGCAAGCCGTGTCTGTTCTTCAGTCAGCCAAGGATGACGCTTGGAATGTGTACGGGGAAACATGCCCGCAGTATTTGTATCTCTCACTTGAGGACCAGCTGGCACAGCCCGGATTCGAAGGTGCCAAGTGGGTGTGCTCGACTCCACTGCGCTCCAAGGCCGAGGAGCATCAGAAGGAGTTGTGGCGCTACTTGCGCACCAACGATCTGTCGATCGTCAGCACAGACCACTGCCCATTCTGCTTCAAGGAACAAAAAGAGCTCGGACTCGGGGACTTCTCAAAGATCCCCAACGGAATCGGTTCGGTCGAGCACCGGATGGACCTGATCTACCAGGGCGTTGTCGACGGGCAGATCAGCATCGAACGCTGGGTGGAAATCACATCGACGACTCCCGCACGCATGTTCGGGCTGTATCCGCAGAAGGGCGTCATCGCGCCAGGATCGGACGCGGACATCGTGATCTACAACCCCACAGGTCGAACCGAGATCGGCTTTCACAAGACCCACCACATGAATATGGACCACTCGGCATGGGAGGGCGTGAACATCGACGGCCATGTCGACACGGTCATCGCTCGAGGTCTGGTGGTCGTTGACGATGATCAGTACTTCGGCGTGAAGGGCCGCGGGAAGTACCTCAAGCGTGGACTCTCGCAGTACCTCATCTGACAATGGACCTTGCAACTGAGAGCGGAGTAACCCACGTGCGAACCATCGATCATTGGATCAACGGCTCACTTGTCACTTCAACTTCTGGCCGCGTGAGTCCGGTGTACAACCCGGCCTTGGGAGTGCAACAGGCCGAAGTAGGGCTGGCCTCCACTGCCGAACTTGACGCCGCAGTCGCGGCAGCCAGCGCCGCGTTCCCTGCGTGGCGGGCAACTTCGCTGTCTCGCCGTGCTGAAGTCATGTTCAAATTCCGCGAGCTCGTGGTCGGTCGTCGCGATGAGATCGCGGAGTTGCTGTCGCTCGAGCATGGCAAGGTTCCCAGCGATGCGGCCGGTGAGCTTGCGCGCGGCATCGAAAACATCGAATTCGCCTGTGGCATCCCGGCGATGTTGAAGGGCGGCTACTCAGAGGGCGTTTCTGGCGGAGTCGATGTGTACTCAATAAAGCAGCCGCTCGGCGTGGTCGCCGGCATCACTCCCTTCAACTTTCCTGCCATGGTCCCGATGTGGATGTTCGCCAATGCAATCGCCACAGGTAACACCTTCGTACTGAAGCCAAGCGAGAAAGATCCCTCGGTCTCCTTGCTGCTCGCAGAGCTGTTGAAGGCAGCGGGGCTTCCCGATGGTGTGTTCAATGTCGTTCAAGGCGACAAGGTCGCAGTTGATCGCATCCTTGAGCATCCAGATATCCAGGCGGTGAGCTTCGTGGGTTCAACGCCTATTGCCAAGTACATCTATGCCACCGGCACCGCGAACGGCAAGAGGGTGCAGGCTTTGGGCGGGGCGAAGAACCACATGGTGGTCCTGCCCGATGCCGACATCAACATGGCAGCCGACGCTGCTGTCAGCGCCGCATATGGCTCTGCCGGCGAGCGGTGCATGGCCATCTCCGTCGTCGTCGCCGTCGGTGGTGTCGGCGACAGGCTCATTGACGCAATCACTGAGCGGCTGCCGAAGCTGAAGGTCGGACCGGGTAGCGATCCCACCTCAGAGATGGGCCCGCTCATCACTGGTGAGCATCGCGACAAGGTCGCGTCCTACCTTGCGAACGCTCCTGAGCAGGGAGCCACGCTCGTGGTCGATGGGCGCGAGGCCGAGTTGCCGGAGAACGGCTTCTTCCTGGGAGTCTCGCTCATCGACCATGTCAGGCCGGGCATGTCCGCCTACGACGACGAGATCTTCGGTCCGGTCCTGGCAATCGTCCGAGTCGACACCTACGACGAAGCCGTGAACCTCATCAACACCCACCAATACGGCAACGGCACAGCAATCTTCACCCGCGATGGCGGGGCCGCTCACGCCTTCCAATATGAGATCAATGTTGGGATGGTCGGCATCAATGTGCCGATCCCGGTGCCAGTCGCGTACTACAGCTTCGGCGGCTGGAAGGCCTCGATCTTCGGGGACAGCAACATCTACGGACCCGCAGGAGTCGAGTTCTACACCCGAACCAAGACCGTCACTTCACGGTGGCCAGATCCCGCGACCTCCACGGTCGACCTCGGCTTCCCGCGCACGCGCTAGTCCACCGGCAAGACCCCGCGAAGGAAAGGCGAATCATGGATATCGGAGTCGTACTGCAGTGCACTCCCCCTGCTGCCCGCGTCATCGACCTTGCCAAGCGTGCAGAGGCATATGGCTTCGGCTACGTCTGGACCTTCGACTCGCACATCCTGTGGGAGGAGCCCAACGTCATCTACAGCAAGATCCTGGACGAGACACGCAAAGTGTTCGTCGGGCCGATGGTGACCAATCCAGCAACCCGCGATATCACCGTGACGGCATCAGTATTCGCAACTCTCAACGAGATGTATGGCAATCGGACAGTGATAGGTATCGGCCGGGGCGATTCCGCGGTGCGGGTGACCAACGGCAAACCGGTCACAGTCGACCACCTCCGGCAGGCCGTCTTGGGCATCAAAGGACTGGTAAATGGGGAGACCATTGAATACAAGGGCAACAGCCTTCGCCTGCCCTGGGCGCATACCAGCCGGGCTGAGATATGGGTGGCGGCCTACGGTCCACGGATGCTGGCTCTGGCTGGCGAGGTCGGCGACGGGTTCATCCTGCAACTCGCTGATCCTTCGATTGCCGAATGGACAATCAAAGCCGTTCGCGACGCCGCCGCGGCCGCAGGCAGGGACCCTGATTCGATCTATATCTGCGTGGCCGCACCGGCATACGTCACCGAGGACATCGAACACGCTCGTGACCAACTGCGCTGGTTCGGCGGGATGGTCGGCAACCACGTAGCAGATATCGTCGAACGATACGGCGAGGACGGAGGTGCAGTTCCTCAAGCTTTGACGGACTACATCAAGGCGCGGCGCGGGTATGACTACAACCAGCATGGCCAGGCAGGCAACGAGCACGCCAACTTCGTCCCCGACGAGATCGTTGACCGCTTCTGCATCATTGGCCCACCTGCCGAGCACATTCGCCGACTCAAAGAGCTGCAAGCCCTCGGCGTCGATCAGTTCGCCGTGTATCTCCAGCACGACGACAACGACCACACCCTCGCGGCGTACGGAGAGAAGATCATCCCTGCCGTGCAGGAACACCTGCACGCGATTGATTGACTGCTTCCCTCATTGCAACAACATCCGTGGCAACGAGGGAAGCAGAGCCATCACATTTTCAGGGAACCAGCTTCGCCTTCGCTGACGCGGTTCATCGAGTGATGGTCGGTGTGCGGGAAGGGCTCTGCGAACTCCTTCATGTTCAACCAGGTTGTCTGGTCGTAGCCGAAGGTGCCATCTCCGACGGTGATGGTCACTTCATACGACGTGCTGCTGGCGTTAGCTGCAAGGTAGGTGTTCTCACCGATCGCATACTTCGGGTCGTCGAGTGAAGCCTTCAACGTGAAGACCTTGGCATCTGCGGTAGTGAACCCGCCAGCCAACACCACAATGCCGCGCGGCACGACGAAGCCCTTCATGACCTCACCGGTGGCCGCATCCCAGAGCCAGTAACCGACCTCGGTATGGAAAGGATTCTCTTCATCGTCACGCCACATGGCTGACTTGTAGTCCAAGCCATACAGCGACTGCGTTCCGTTGTCGACTGGACCAAATGGCTTCATAGTGCACTTCTCACGGTAGGTCGTATCGAAGACAACCTCCGCGCTGTGCTTGAAGGCATGGTCTACGCCACCTTCGCCCTCCCATTCGCCGATGAGTCCGGCTAGTGGTCCCCACTCTTCGTTCATGATCGCTCCCTGATCGGTTGTCGAAGCTTTGCAACAGTTTGCCGAGTACGTGTGCCAGTCATTTTATAGAAGCCAGAGCCGCACATTTCCGCGACTCCACCTAACTAATGGACCGACCTTAGAGGTACTTGATTGCGATCATGCCCCCAATGATGGCAATGACCAGAATCACGATGTAGTGATCGATCCAGGCATCCAGCATTCGCGTCAGGCGCGCGTGGGTCCGCTCGCTGAATCCAAATGTGTTGCGGTAGATATTCACCCGCGTCATCGAGGCGAAGACCATGGTCGTGGTGACTGTCACCAGCAGACACCATGGGCACAGAGCCCCAATGTGGAAGTACGACTCGTAGAGCAACCAGTAGGCGAACACCAGGCCAACGGTGTACATCAACTGCGCAGCGTTCATGAACCAACGCGGGAAGGCCACGCCAGCGATCGAGGCAATGGCCACCGTGATCACTACGGGTTCAGCAATCAGGCCCAGGAAGGCATTCGGAAATCCAAATAGCGAGGCCTGCCATGTCTGCGCCACGACGCTGCAGGAGATGTTCGCGTTGATATCGCAGGAGAAGACCGCATTGGGGTTTGCTGCCAGAGTTATGGCCTCTGCAGAGAGCACCAACGAGGCGATGAGCGAGAGCAAGGATGAGACCAGCATCTCGCTGAATGCCCCGATATGACGCTGAGCTCGCGGCAGTGGGGTGAAGGCATAGGCAGTCGACATTGAGCAAGTATCCCTTGGCAGCAGGAGTCCGGCGGCTACCGGCCTCCTGCATAATCAATGGCATGGCTGCTGCCTCACGACCGCTCACCCAGCCACATGAGGATCGGCTCTCGCCAGCTCATCCTTACTACAGCGAAATCATCCGGCGCCACGCCGCCGCGATGGATCAAGGCCAGGCCGGATATCTGGATCCGGTGTCCGGTCTGTTCGTGATTGCCGCGGCAACCCATCTTCGGCGAGGCAATTGCTGCACCAACGGCTGCCGGCACTGCCCCTATGTCTAGGCGACTAGCTGCCTTCGCGGGCAGTGCAGCTCTCTTCTCGCTTGTGGCGCTGATGCCAGCCACGGCTAGTCCGTCACCAGTGGTGGCCAAGGCCTCCTGGTCGATGGTGGACTTGAGCAAGGACACCAATGGCGATGGCTTCATCGACGGCGACGGCGGCGTGCCGAAGTCGGGCGCACTGACCATGACCCCTTCGGTCGCGATGGTTGGCAGCGGCAATCACATTGCCCAGCCAAATGAGCGACTGATCAATGGCTCACTGTCCTGGTACCTCTCGCCCCAAGGTTTTCCCGTCACTCTCAACGCCTGCAACTCCAAGGCAACGCGCTTCACGTGGTCAGTCACGAATACTGCAAGCGGTGCCGTTCAACAACTCCCAGCTAGGGCTCTGACAGCCAAGGCATGCAAGACGCGCATTACGCTGCCTGAAGGCAATTACCGCTTCGAATTGAAGGTGAGCAACGGGTCGGCTTCAGCCGTCAATGCGATTGACGGCCAGGTGAAGAACATCCTGATGCTGGCACTGGGCGATTCATACGCATCTGGCGAGGGCAACCCGCGCAATGTGGATGCGTGGGTTCAACAAGGCGGCTTGTTCTCAAGTTTCCGACCCTATTGGGATGACACCGACTGCCGGCGCAGCGTTCGCAGCTCACCAGCGCAAGCCGCCCTCGCTCTTGAAAGGGCGTCGGACCAGACTTCGGTCACATTCGTGGACGTCACCTGCAGCGGGGCGACCGTCTCGCAAGGCATCCTCGGACAGCAGACCGGTCAACTGCCATCGCAACTGGCGCAGGCTCGAAGCATCATTGGCGACAGTCCGGTTGACCTGGTCACGCTGTCCATAGGGGGCAACGATGTGGGCTTCGGTTCAATCATCAGCTCATGCCTTATCAACAGCAACTGCCCGCTGGTTCCAGCAAATGCAGGCCCCCTGCGTGCGTTTCCAAGTTTGAACGCAGGCGTCAGCGCCCAAACTGCCAAACTGCCCGGCGCTTACGCATCTATTGCCAAATGCTTCAATGGCAGCAGTTGCGCCAATCCCATCACTCTCGCGCCAAATGCCGCAGTGCTGCCAACCCTGTATCCAGATATCACGAGAAACGCGGCAGGTGGGCCTTGCTCCTATCTCACAATGACGTCGCCGGACTTCGCATGGTCGCGCGACGCCTTGTTGAATCCGACCCCACCACCTGCTGTCAATTACCAGACGACCAACCAGGGAGTGAAGTCGATTCCACTGCCAGCCGGCAACTTGAATCAGCAGATTCAGGCCACGGCGGGCCTCGGTTGGCGCCCAGTCACAGGCACCTGGGCTCGATCCGGGGAGTCGGCAAGCGGCCATGGAATCTGTGCTGGGCAAGGCTCGTGGGTGTTCCCTGCGCAGCTCGGCGTAATGTCCAGCGGCTCCTTTCATCCCAATCCCGAAGGACTGCGACAGATGGCCTCAGCCATCACCGAGGCCGCCAAGGTCGCCCTTGGCTGACTGTTACACTTTCCGCTCCACTACGCACCGCTAGCTCAACTGGCAGAGCAGCTGACTCTTAATCAGCGGGTTGGGGGTTCAAGTCCCTCGCGGTGTACTTTGTGTGATGTCTCGGGACATCGAGGTCAGATGTCTTGAGACATCGTGGACGCTCTCACCTGTTGGTGGGGGCGTTTTTCATTGTTGTTGGTAGTTTTTTGTGGCGTCCAGGGTGAGTTCTTTGATCAGTTCTCCGTCTGTGG
>JAUXVJ010000010.1 GCA_030684515.1 Actinomycetota bacterium | reverse complement strand
ATGCCACAGTCGGTGCTCTGCGTGCGCGAGCAACCGATGTCGATGTCAGCGAGACATCGAAGGCCGAATACCGCCGCCGCTACGCATTGGCGCATTCCGCATAGGCTCGGACCACCGCACAACGAAGGGCCCCGGAGAATTCCGGGGCCCTTCGTTCATTTGATTCGTTAGCTGGCGAATGGATCGCCAGGAATGTCCTCAGTCGTGAAGAACATCGGAGCACCGAAGGTGTCCTCTTCATTGGCCTGCAGCAGATTGTCGCGAAGACGCTCGGTGCGAACGCCCTGGCTGTTCAACCAGGCTTCTGCGGCGTCTATGTCGCGCACCTTCCAACGCAGGCTGTAGATCATGTTGCCCCACTTGGCCACGTGGCGGCCAAGGTGCGAGTCCTCTTCCAGCGGCTGAGCCAACTGCAGGAGGCAGTCTCCAAGGTGCAGGGTCGCGTACTTGCACTGCATGGCCTCATCGATGCCTTCAGCCAGTGGAATTGCCTGCATGGTGTCGACATAGGTTGCAACGGCTGTGTCGAGGTCCTTGCAGCCAAGGGTCACGTAGGAGAAGCGCTCAAAGGTCATGGGGTGGAATTCCCACATCTTGAACAGCTCTGACCAGGTGGGCAGATCCTTTGGGTCGTTTGGCATATCGGTCTTGCACAGTTCGACCATGAGTCCAGCTGTGTCACGTGGGCTTGGGTAGAAGTAGCCCGTCTCCGGCTCGAGCTTCTCGATCTTGCCGCCACCGGGACGACCGATGTACACGCCCTTGGCCAGCAGGTGATCTGCGAGGCCGGCCAGGTCGTCAACCTTGTACCCAACTGAGTGCAGGTGCTGTCCGAACTTGGAGTAGAACTTGCCGACCGGCTTGTTGACGTCTGGCGGCATGTTGGGGGCCATCGTCTCGATGCAGACATCGGAGACCATCAGCAATGAGGCCCAGCGATCCTCGATCGGCAGGAAGGTCGGTGCGTCCGGGCCCATGAACACAAAGCCACCAAAGACGCGGCGATAGAAGTTGTTGAGCTCCTCGACATCATCAGTCATATGCACGAAATGGATCATGTTGCCGATGCCGAAGTCACCGGTCTTCTTGTATTGACGCTGCATGCGAACTCCTGCTGCTGGGTGATGGGTAGAGGTCAAAGTTAAGGCCCCGCGGCAAGTCGCGGGGCCGAAACAGACAAACAGTCGCTGACTACGCAGCGGCGGTGGAAAAGGGATCGCCAGGGATCTCTTCGGTGGTGAAGTACCAAGGTGCACCAAGGGTGTCCTCGACATTGCACACGATCAGGTCCGGACGAGGCATCGTGGTACGGATGCCGACCGAGTTCAACCAGGTGTTGGCTGACTGGATGTCCGCGACCTTCCAGCGCAGGCTGAAGATGAAGTTGCCGTACTTCTCAACGTGGCGTCCCAGATCGGTGTCTGGCTCAAGTGGCTGGGCCAGCTGAAGCAGGCAGTCACCAAGCTGAACCGTGTAGTACTTGCACTGCAGGTCCTCATCGATTCCCTCCTGCAGCGGCACTGCCTGCATGACATCGACATAGGTCTTCACTGCTGCATCAAGATCCTTGACACCCAAGGTGACGTAGCTGAAGCGCTCGATGGTCAGCGGGTGCTGGCGGAACAGGCGCATCAACTCGGTGTAGATGTCCTGATCCTTGGGATCGTCAGGCATTTCGTGCTTGCACAGCTCGACCATGAGGCCGCCGGTGTCGCGCGGGTTCGGGTACACATATGCCATGTCGTCGGGCAGCTTCTCGATCTTGCCGCCACCGGGCTGGCCGATGTAGATGCCCTTGGCGAGCAGGCGGTCAACCAGCCCAGGCAGGTCATCAACCTGGTAGCCGACTGAGTGCAGGTGCTCGCCGAACTTGGAGTAGAACTTTCCCACTGGCTTGGTGGCATCCACTGGGAAGTTGGGAGCCATGGTCTCGATGCAGACATCGCCGACCATCAGCAGTGATGCCCAGCGATCCTCTGGGGGAAGGTAGCTGGGAGTGTCAACGGTCATGAAGCCGAAGGCTCCAAATACCCGGTGGTATAGCTCATTGAGCTTGTTCACGTCGTCAGACATGTGGATGACATGGATCATGTTGCCAATGCCGTAGTCACCGGTCTTCTTGTACTGCCGCTTCATGTATCTCCTTGTAACGGGTGGGTTGGGAAAGGATTGGTACTACAGCGCGTAACCAGTGTTGCCCGCCCAGTGCAGTACCGAAGGCTGGGTCTCTCTATCCATGGCATCAGTCGGCGTGAAACCTGCTGCCACCGAGAAGAGCTGACCGGCGGCCGCTGCGATGTCGGCCTCGTCGATCTCGTAGATGGCAACGAAGCGATTGATCTTCTCGCCAGTCATCGGATCGGTGATCTGGTAGCGGGTGACATTGCTGATCGACGGAATCGCGGCGCGCACCTCGGGGATGTGTGTTTCCTCGTACCAGGTGGTCAATTCGGGAATCTGTGCCTCAGTGGTTGCGCTTGAGAATGCGATGAGCAGGGTGTTGGCCATTGGTGTCTCCTAGTGAAGTGAAGAGTTCGGGTTTACGAGTCGTAGCGGTAGAAGCCGCGGCCGGTCTTGCGGCCCAGCCAGCCAAGACGCACGTACTGCGTGAGCATCTTGGGCGGGAAGTACTTGGGATCCTTCGTCTCGTTGTAGATCGAGACGCCCTGGGCGTGGACGATGTCCAGGCCCACGAGGTCGGCCAGACGAAATGGGCCCATCGGGTGGTTGAAACCCAGGGTCATGACGTCATCGATGGACTCCATCGGTGCGACGCCGCTCTCGAAGGCGCGGATCGCATCATTGAAGAATGGGGTGATCAGCAGGTTGCCGATGAAGCCTGGGCCATCGTTGACCACAACAGGGCTCTTGCCCATGCGCTGGGTGAGTTCGACCAAGGCGGTCACATCCTCGTCAGAGGTGACGGGAGTCTTGATGACTTCGACCAGCTTCATCGCCGGCACCGGGTTGAAGAAGTGCAGGCCAACGACGCGCTCGGGGCGGGTCGTCGCAGCAGCCAGAATCACCAGAGGGATCGTGGAAGTGTTCGAGGCGATGAAAGTCTCGGGGCCGACCAGTTTGTCGATGCGCCCCAGGATGTCGTTCTTCAGCTCGACATCCTCGTAGACGGCTTCCACGACAAGATCTGCGCCGGCAACCGCTCCAAGATCTGTGGTGATGCTGAAGAGCTCGCGCGCCTTGGCTGCCTGCTCTTCTGTGATCTTTCCGCGCTTGAGGGTGCCGTCCAGACCTGCATTGATGCGATCGCGCGCACGCTGGGCGCCTGCCTCGCTGGTCTCAACTCCGACGGCCTCAATGCCGCTTTGCACCGCAACCTGGATGATGCCGCAGCCCATGATGCCGCAGCCGACAACAGCCATCTTGTTCACTGCCACGAGGTTCTCCTTGACTGCGCGCACAAGAGGCGCGCTTCATTCAGATGTGGATTGAGCGCTTGGACGCCGGGGCTGAAACTATCGCTTGGACGCCAGTGGAGCAACGAAGCCCCGTCCGGTGGACGGGGCTTCGAAATCCTGCGAGTTACGCGCCTGCGACCTCGATGATGACCGCGCCGCCCTGGCCACCGCCAGCACACATGGTCGAAAGGCCGATGCCGCCGCCACGACGACGAAGCTCGTGGATGAGCGTTGCGATCTGACGGGTGCCCGATGCTGCGACTGGGTGGCCCAGTGAGCAACCGCTTCCGTAGATGTTCACCTTCTCCTCATCGATGCCCATGACCTTGCACGCAGCGACAGGAACAGAGGCGAAGGCTTCATTGATCTCCCAGAGATCAATGTCATCAACGGTCATTCCCGCACGCTTCAGCACCTTCTCGGCAGCAGCGAGTGCGCCCATGCCGGTGTACTTGGGATCGACACCGGCTGCTGCCCATGCCTTGACCGTTGCCAGTGCAGTGAGGTTGTGCTCCTTGGCGTAGGTGTCGCTGACCACGACGACAGCTGAAGCTGCGTCGTTGACGCCTGAGGAGTTGCCGGCCGTGATCGAGAAGTCCTCGATCTCGGGGTGCAAGGGCTTCAAGGTGGCCATCTTCTCCAGAGTCGAGCTGCCACGTGGGTGCTCGTCGACTGCGAACTCAACGGTTGAGCCGTCCTTGGTCTTGACGATGATCGGACGGATCTCGTCCAGGAACTTGCCATCCTCGATCGCCTTTGCGGCACGCATGTGTGAACGCCAGGCCCACTTGTCCATGTCCTCGCGTGAGATGTCGTTCTTCTGCGCCACGTTCCAGCCCACGGACAAGGTGACGTCATCTGTGGCATCTGAGCGGTGGGGGAAGGTCGGTGCCATCCGGGTCTCGAACTCATCCTCGGTGCCAAGCACGCGGAAGACGGTGCGGGGACCAGCTGAGGACGCCTGTACGCCACCAGCGACGATGACATCTTCCATGCCGGCCTTGATTGAAGCTGCTGCACTGCCCAGGGCAGCAAGACTTGATGCGCAGTGGCGGTTGATCGCCTGACCGGCAACGTCCTCAAGTCCATTGGCAACTGCGCCGTAGCGGGCCAGGTCGCCGCCGCCGTAGCCGGCTTCGCCAAGGATCACGTCGTCGACATCATTGCCATCGATGCCGGCTGCCTTGATGGCCTCGCCGATGATGAAGGTGGCCAGATCCTCCGCAGAGGTCTCGCTCAGAGTGCCCTTGCGGGCGGTACCGATGGGGGTACGAACGGCGCTAACGATGACGGCTTCAGTCACTGACTACCTCACAAGACATAGGCGCCCGAATAGCGCCAGGGAGATGCTCCCGACATGGCACCTGCCTGGCGGCTGGACCTGTCTGAGCAATGAGAACTTTAGAATAATAGGTGCATCTGTGTAAACAAGGTAGACGATTCGCTAAAGTTCGCTCCCGGCGCAGGCAAGGTGGCCTGCAGCCCCCCATCTGACCCGAATCTCAGGGCAGATCGGACATCAATCAGGAGGATCTATGGAGTTCCAGGGCGCATCTGCCATCGTCACCGGTGGGGCCGGCGGTTTCGGCGAGGCCACAGTTCGTCGACTCGTTGCTGCTGGCACGAAGGTCGTCATTGCCGACCTCCATGACGAGCGCGCAAACGCACTTGCCAAGGAACTGGGCTCCTCAGTCCAGTACGTCCGCACGGACATCACCGATGAGCACAATGTCATCGAAGCCGTCAATGCCGCTCAGGAGATGGCCCCGCTGCGCTTCGCCGTTGCCGTGCACGGCGGGCCGGCAGCCGGCAAGCGTCTGGTCGGCCGCAATGGCGAGACCTACCCAGTTGAGACCTTTCGCAAGACCGTGGAGATCTTCCTGGTCGGCAACTTCACCGTGCTCAGCCGTGCCGCCGCGGTCATGAGCCAGAACGAGCCTGATGCTGATGGTCAGCGTGGCGTCTGCATCGGCACCGCATCGATCGCCGGCTTCGAGGGCCAGGTGGGCCAGTCCGACTACTCCGCAGCCAAGGGAGGCGTCATCGGCATGACGCTGACCGCCGCTCGCGATCTTGGCCCGGCCGGCATCCGCGTGATGACCATCGCACCCGGAACATTCCACACCTACGCCTACGGCGATGTGCCGATCGAGCAGCTCAACGAGCGCTTCGCAGCACTCATCCCCAACCCCAAGCGCATGGGCAATGCCGATGAGTACGCACAGTTGGCAATGCAGATCTTCGAGAACGACTTCCTCAACGGCTACACCATCCGCATTGATGGCGCCCAGCGCTTCTAGTTCGGATTTGTGTCACCGCACGACAAGTAGCCGGCAGGGTATTTCTGCCGGCTACTTTCTTGTATCCCCGACATCGGGCCATGAGCCCGGACATAATTCCCTGACTCAATACCCACAGTTTTGCCATATCTGGAGGATTCATGGACATCAACGGCGCATCTGCCATCGTTACCGGCGGCGCCGGTGGCTTCGGCGAAGCAACGGTTCGTCGCCTGGTCGCTAAGGGCGCCAAGGTCGTCATCGCTGACCTGCACGACGAACGTGCCAACGCACTCGCCAAGGAGCTCGGCTCATCAGTGCAGTACGTCCGCACTGACATCACCGACGAGCAGAACGTCATCGAAGCCGTCAACGCTGCACAGGAGATGGCCCCACTGCGGGTAGCTGTCGCGGTGCACGGTGGCATGGGCGGACCTGGCGGCGGTGCTTCGCGCATGGTCGACCGCCACGGTGTGCCGATTGCGCTGGATGCCTTCCGCTTCTCGGTGGAGATCTACCTGATCGGTCACTTCACCGTGATCTCCCGCGCAGCTGCAGTGATGAGCCAGAACGAGCCTGATGCTGATGGCCAGCGCGGTGTCTGCATCGGCACCGCATCGATCGCCGGCTTCGAGGGTCAAGTTGGTCAGGTGTCGTACTCCGCTGCCAAGGGTGGCGTCATCGGCATGACGCTGACCGCCGCTCGCGATCTTGGCCCGGCCGGCATCCGCGTGATGACCATCGCACCCGGAACCTTCTACACCTACGCCTATGGCGATGTGCCGATCGAGCAGCTCAACGAGCGCTTCGCCTCACTCATCCCCAACCCCAAGCGCATGGGTCGGGCCGATGAGTACGCGCAGCTCGCGCAGCAGATCGTTGAGAATGACTTCCTCAACGGCTACACCATCCGCCTGGATGGCGCGCAGCGCTTCTGAGCCAAGCGCTTGTCTCTACAGCGTCAAAGGGCCGACGGGATACCGTCGGCCCTTTGCTATTGATTGATTCACCGAACAGTTCTGGAGACTGCATGCCCTCGCTCCTGGAAATCCTGACGATCGATCAGATCGACGAGGATCACTTCATCACGCGAGTCCTGGATCACCAATTCCCCGGTTTGTACGGTGGTCAGGTCGCAGCACAATCGCTGCTGGCCGCATGCCGGACTGTTTCCCCAGAGCAAGTGCCGCATTCTCTGCATGCCTACTTCCTGCGCGCCGGTCGCAGTGCGCTGCCGATCGAGCTTGAAGTCTTTCGCGATCGCGACGGGCGCTCCTACTCAGCCCGACGCGTCGTTGCTACCCAGGCTGGCGAAGTCATCTTCAATATGTCGGCCTCCTTTCAGTTTCCCGAGGATGGCCCCAGCGTGCAGGCACTGACGATGCCCGCACTTGATCCGACCCCTGGTCCGGAGATTCACCGCGAACTACAGATGACAGCTGACATTGAGCTGATCAATGCAGCTCCAAAGCCCGGTGCGCCAATGCCTGATCAGACCTGGACACGCGCACTTACTGCACTCCCCGACGATCCGCAGATTCAAGCCTGCGCGCTGACCTTCGTTTCGGATTTCTTCACTGGCCTGGTGCAGTTCGATGAGTACCCCGAGAACGCGCGATCCGCCAGCCTTGATCACGCGCTGTGGTTCTACCGCGCAACCGACATGAACCAATGGCACCTCATGGACTGGCATGCCCAGTCGATGGCGCATGGACGAGGCCACTACATCGGACACATCTACAACAGCAGCGGCCTGCTCGTTGCAGGCATCGCACAGGAAATGGTGGTGCGCGCTCGTCGCGCGAAATAGCGCCTAGTTGATCGCTGGTGAGATTCCAGCGTCAACGTGGAAATTGGTGCCATTGATGATGTCTGCGCGCGGACTGGCCAGCATCACCACTGCGTAGGCAATGTCGGTTACTTCGCCAACACGGCCAACGGTCTGGCCGGTGCCCTTCACGAAGTACTCCTCTGCCTTGGGGATGTCATCGCCCCAGCCACGCTTCTGCGCGAAGTTGCCCAAGAACTCCATCAGGCCTTCGGTGCGGATCATTCCAGGGGACACGCAGTTCACGGTTACGCCAGTCATGCGCAGAGTCTTGGAAAGGCCCAGCGACAAATTGACCATCGCGGCCTTGGCGGGGCCGTAGTCAGGCTGCGCTGATGTCGGGGTGACGGCAGCTGCGGTGGCGATGTTGATGATCCGACCCCAGCCACGATCCTTCATCGCTGGCGCGAGCGCCTGAATGAGTCGGAATGCGGCAACGGTGTTGGCCTCATACGTTGCGACCAGGTTCTCAGGAGTGACGCTGAAGAACGAAGGATCCGGCGTATCGAAACTTCCGCCCGCATTGTTCACAAGGATGTCGATCCCACCGAACGCAGCGAGCGCTTGCACTGCCACACCAGCTGCGCCCTCATTGGTCGAAAGATCGCCGATGGCAACAGCTGCTGTACCACCGGCAGCCGTGATGCGCGCTGCCACGGCATTGGCTCGTTCAGCGTTCCGTCCATGCACCACGACGAGCACACCTTCAGCAGCCAACTCCGCCGCGATGCCAGCACCGATGCCGCTACTGCTGCCGGTAACCAGCGCTCGGCGGCCAGTCAGATCAAGATCCATCGCACATCTCCTTGGGATTTTGGACATTTAGGGCTGAAGCAGACTTAACGGAAAAGACTATGCATCGCTTGTCGAAAGGCTTACCGTGACGACCAGCTGACCCTAGCGCCCTGCCTGCGACTGAAAGGAAGTTCATGGAAATCAACGACATGATCCTGTTGAGCATCGACGATCACATCATTGAATCGCCGACCACGTTCGACAACCACATGCCTGCAAAGTACAAGGATGAAGCCCCAAAGCTGATCAAGGATCCAGACAATCCCGCCATTGATCGCTGGGAGTTCCAAGGCCAAGCGTCATTCACCGGAGGCCTTGGTGCAGTTGTGTCATGGCCCAAGGAAGAGTGGGGCTTTGAGCCCACCGGACTGGCCGAGATGCGCCCCGGCACCTACGACATTCACGAGCGCGTGCGCGACATGAACGTCAACGGCGTGCTTGCCGGGATGAACTTCCCGACGTTCCCAGGCTTCGCGGGAACCCACCTCGCGGCCATGCCTGACAAGCAGTTGGCACTTGCCGCGGTGAAGGCCTACAACGACTTCATCATGGACGAGCTCGTTGGCTCCTACCCAGGCCGATTCATTCCGATGTGCATCATCCCCTTCTTCGACATCGACGAGTCAGTCAAGGAGATTCATCGTCTGGGAAAGAAGGGCTGTGTCTCGATCACACTGCCTGAGACGCCATACGGCGTTGGACAGCCCGACTTTGCCAGCGGCCACTGGGATCCCGTATTCAAGGCCATGGTCGACACGAACATGGTTGCCAGCATGCACATCGGCGGCGGCTTCGGGTTGATCCAGCGTCCAGCGTCAGCACTCGTCGATGACATCGTCATCATCGCCGCGCTGGTGTCGACCATTGCCTGCACCGACCTCATGCTCAGTGGTGTCCTCAAGCGCATCCCGGACATGAAGTTCGCGATGAGCGAAGGTGGCCTTGGCTGGATTCCATTCCTGCTCGACCGGATGGACCGCCATATGTACAACCACTCCTGGACACATCTGGATTCCCTGCCTGCCGGCAAGACGCCGACGCAGGTCTGGAAGGACAACTTCCTTGCGTGCTTCATCACCGAGCCAACCGCGCTGCAGACGCGTGATCGCTACGGCGTGGAGACCATCGCCTGGGAGTGCGACTACCCGCACTCAGACTGCACCTGGCCGTATTCACCAGAACTCCTGCACAAGGAGCTCGCGGGAGCCAATTGCAGTGACAAGGAGATCGACATGATCACCTGGGAGAACTCAGCACGCTTCTTCAACTGGGATCCCTTCAAGCACACCGCTAAGGAGCAGGCAACTGTGGGCGCACTGCGCTCGCTGTCCACAGATGTCGACACTGCGGAGACCTCAAAGGATGAGTACCGTCGTCGCTTCCTGGCGGCCTCTGTCTAATCGCAGCACATCAACAACGCCCGCCAAGTCCGACTTGGCGGGCGTTGTTGTGCACCAGCCGCGTCGTCACCCATCGACGTGTTTGTGAATCAGGACCAAGGTCCCTACTCATACAGCCGACAGTGCGGCACATTCTCCGTATCGAAAGCCTTGCGATACATCACGGAGAGTGGAGCATATGAACATTGACGACATGATCCTGCTGAGCATCGACGATCACATCATCGAGCCGGCGGACACCTTTGCAGCGCACTTCCCTGCCAGCATGAAGGACGACGCTCCAAAGCTCGTCAAGCATCCTGACAACCCAGAAGTCGACGCCTGGATCTTCCAGGGAGTTTCCGTTGGCAGCCCGGGTCTGAGCGCAGTTGTCTCCTGGCCCAAGGAAGAGTGGAATTTCGATCCGACCGGGCTTGCAGAGATGCGCCCCGGCACCTATGACATCCATCAGCGGGTTCGCGACATGAATGTCAACGGCGTGCTCGCCGGCATGAACTTCCCGACTTTCCCCGGATTCGCCGGCACCCACTTGGCCTCACTGCCAGACCGCAAGCTGTCGCTGGCAGCCATCAAGGCCTACAACGACTTCCTGCTTGACGATCTCGTTGGCTCCTATCCCGGCCGCTTCATCCCGATGGGCATCATCCCCTTCTTCGACATTGACGAGTCGGTCAAGGAGATCCATCGCCTCGCAGCAAAGAACGTCGGCTGCCGCTCCATCACCATGCCAGAAACCCCGTACGGCGTCGGTCAGCCAGACTTCGCCAGCGGTCATTGGGATCCAGTGTTCAAGGCCATGGTCGACACGAACATGGTTGCCAGCATGCACATCGGTGGCGGTTTCGGACTTCTCCAGCGTCCCGCCAACACGCTGCCTGACGACATCGTCATCCTCGCCGCACTCGTCTCCACGATCGCGGCGACCGACCTGCTGACCAGCGGCGTGCTCAAGCGCATCCCGGACATCAAGTTCGCGATGTCTGAAGGCGGCCTGGGATGGATTCCGTTCCTGCTTGATCGGATGGATCGCCACATGGTGAACCACTCCTGGACGCACCTGGATTCACTGCCCAAGGGCAAGACTCCGACACAGGTGTGGAAGGACAACTTCCTTGCGTGCTTCATCACCGAGCCGACAGCGCTGCTCACCCGTGAGCGCTATGGCGTGGAGACCATCGCATGGGAGTGCGACTACCCACACTCGGACTGCACCTGGCCGTACTCACCAGAGTTGCTGCTGAAGGAACTCAACGCGGCAAAGTGCAGCGATGAGGAGATCGACATGATCACGTGGAAGAACGTCGCAAGGTTCTTCGACTGGGATCCCTTCAAGCACACACCCAAAGAGCAGGCAACTGTGGGCGCACTTCGCTCGCTGGCTACGGACGTCGACACCTCAGAGACGTCCAAGACCGAGTACCGCACGCGCTACGAGACTGCACACGCGTAGGCAGACGCATGTGTCAGCAAGAAGGAGGCCCCGCGGCAATTGCCGCGGGGCCTCCTGTTTTGATGCGAGCGGCTAGCGGCCGGTCCACACTGGCTTGCGCTTCTCAGCAAAGGCCTTAGGACCTTCAACAGAGTCAGCCGAACCGTGCGTGATCTTGGATTCCTCCCGCGTGTGCAACCACTGTGCATCATCGGCTGGCCGATTGTTGCCGTAGTACCCGCGCGCGATGCGCTTGCTGGCTTTCACTGACAACGGTGCGTTATCGGCAATAGCGGTGGCGAACGCCACTGCTTCTTCCATCAGGCTCTCAATGGGAACCACGCGGTTGATGAAGTTCAGCTCAAGTGCACGCTGCGCACTGATGGGCTCGCCCATGAGCAGCACCTCGAGCGCGATTCGCGGAGGCATCTGCTCCATGATGCGGAATGCGCCACCGGCTCCCGCGACCAAGCCACGCTTGACCTCTGGCAGGCCGAACTGCGCGTGGTCGGCAGCGATGATGAAATCAGCAGCCATGCAGATCTCCATGCCGCCGCCAAGGGCGAAACCATTGACTGCTGCGATCGTGGGCTTGCTCACGTAATGCCCGACGAATCCCGCAAGTCCCCACTTCTCGCGCTCCGCGCCTTCGGGGATGATGCGCTGGCCAGCAGCGATGGCCTTGAGATCAGCACCGGCGCAGAATGACTTGTCTCCCGCGCCTGTCAGAACAATCGCACGTACATCGATGTCGTTCTCTGCTTCTTCAAGCGCGTCGCCGACTCCAAGACACACGTTCTCATTCACTGCATTTCGCGCGGCTTCGCGATTGATCGTGATGACCATGACATGGCCACGACGCTCCACGAGAACGTCCGGGTTGAGCTCACTCACTGAAGAACCTCCAAAGGGATGGGTAACTGGGAAAAGAAGGAGCGCCCAGTATCAACTGGGCGCTCCTGTGAAAAAGCGTGCTGACTAGTCAGATGCGGGCAGTGCTGTTGCCTGCTTCTGGGTGAGCTCGGCACCCTCAAAGGTGAGCGGTCCCTCGCCTGGTGCAACGCACAGCACCTCGATGCCGGCATCGTCATTGCTGTACCGCTTGCCGAGGGCGACAGTCTCGCCTGCGCCAACGGTGGGTGTTCCGGTGCGAGCTTCGGTCGTCATGACGACGCCTGCGCACGAGAGTTCACCAGCTTGGGTTGGAGCCTTGACGACGACGACCTCACAGGCAGAGACGTCATTGCGGAGGCGAGCGCCTGGGGCGACTGGCATTGGATGTTCCTTTCAACGGCACGAAGGATCCGGGCCCGGATCCTTCGGGAGGCAAATTGTGACGGTTATTGAGACCTGATGCTAGAGCCAAGGCAGTGTGATCTGCCTCCCAGTTCCCGGATTTCCGCGTAGAGGCCCTGGCTGTGCCCCCGAAATGGTGAATGGGCCGCCGCATTGCGGCGGCCCATTCACCCCGAGAGTGATTCGACTAGGCCTTGCCCAGCAGGATTGCTCCCGTTGGGGCCATTGATGCGCCTGCTGCGATGAGCACCACTTCAGCGTCATTGATCTGGTTGGACGCGACTCCACGGATCTGACGCACTCCTTCAATGACGTGCGTCATGCCATGGGCATAGACCTCAGCGAGATTTCCGCCGTGAGTGTTGACAGGGATCTTGCCCTCGCGACGAATGTTTCCTTCTGCTACGAACGGGCCGCCTTCACCCTTCTTGCAGAACTGGAAGTCCTCGATCGCCATGATGACCATGGGTGTGAAGTGGTCGTAGAGCAATGCAACGTCAACATCATCTGGACCGAGCCCGGCCTTGTTATAGAGATCCACCGCGAGGGTGCGATAACCGCCAGTGACGTAGTCCAAGTCATCTGACATATGGCCGCCCACAGGACTGCCCATGCCTGACGAATCGCTGGCGGCTTGACCGAACCAGGCATCGCCCCAGCGCGGAGGCCCGCCCATGGCCATGGACAGAAGCGACACCGGGGCCTGCTTCAGGTCTTTAGCGCGGTCCATTGAGGTGATGATGACCGCGGTGCCGAAGTCGGATTCCATGCAGAAGTCCATCTTGCGCAGCGGGTCGCTGATCATCGGTGAGTTGTGATGATCTTCCATGGTGATCTCATCGCGGAAGCGCGCGTAGGGGTTGTTGTGCGCATTGCGACGAGCATTGATCGTGATCTCACCGAAGTGATCCTCTGTGGTGCCGAACAGTGCCATGTGCCGGCGAGCGGCAAGAGCAAAGGAATTGCCGGGGCTGATCATGCCGTGAGGCGGACCATCGCCGGGTCGACCCATGCCGCCGAATCGGGTGTTGCCCGGCATCGTCGCACCCCGCACGACGCAGACCACATCTGCTTGTCCAGTTGCCACTGCCATGGCTGCGTACATGTAGGCGCCGCCCATGGCGCCGCCGCCGCCGCCCCAGCCCATTGCTGTGAAGCGCAGGCGATCACATCCCAGCATCGCTGAGAGCATCGCGCCCTGGTTTGGGTCATTGGAGTACGAAGACCAGCCGTCGATTTCCTTGGGACTGATGCCGGCGTCCTCGCAAGCCTTGACTACAGCTTCAAGCACGAGCGAGAAGGTGCCTCGCTCTGCGAATTCGCCGCGCTTTCCATAGGCCGTGTGCCCGATGCCGGCGATTGCGGCCTTTCCATTCAGCCAATCACCGCTCATGCTGCAGCTCCTTCAAGGGGTTCAAAGACAACAAGGGCAATCGGGCCAACATCAGTGGCTTCCGCATCGGCGCCGGCTGGGCCATAGCCACCGCCTGCACCTGCGTACTTCCCCTTGACCGGGTCAAAGGCAACCTTCACCTTCAGGCCAACGGTGAGCGAGTCTTGATCGACGCCAAAGACATTGGTGAGTAAGCGAATAGGGCCACCCGTGGTGCCATCAAGCTCCACCACGGCGAAGTCCCAAGGGTTGCCATTGTTCATGTGCTCATTGGGGGCACGCATCACCCATGAATAGGAGTACACGACGCCAGTGCCGGGCAGCGTGTCATCCCAATGCCAGTCCCAGGACAGGCAGTTGTAGCAAATATCTGTTGGCACGTGCCGGTGATATCCGCAGTCATCACACTGCTGGATCACAAGCTTGCCTTGGCCGGCGGCCTCGTAGAACGGCGTCACAAGCCGACTCAACGCTGGACCACCGAAGCCGGGCATCCGCTCACTCATATGCGTCCCCACTTAGTCGATGTGCGCAACTGTCGCTGCGCAGTAATTGGATACCGGTATTGACCACGCCAACCCGGAGAATTGCGACCTTACGCCGTATAGAGGTGCGCGACAACCGAAATCGGGAATCTCGGAAGCCTCACTTTGACGCTAGCAACGAAGCGCCTTGACAGCTTGCCAAATGGCTGAGGGCTGGCGGTCGCTCTCGCGAATGCCAGCCCTCAGTTCCGAATTGATTGCCCGTCACACAGGGAATGCAGGCAGGGGCACTGACGGGAAGAGCTCCTGGAATGCGCCAATGCGAATGCGGTGACTGACAGCTTCATCCACACCATCGAAGAGTCCGTGCAGAGTCTCTTGGGTGTGACCGAAGGTGCCTTCGAAGTGCGGGTAGTCCGAACCCCACATGACGTTCTGCCAACCCATCGCCGAGCAGGCAAGGATTGCCGAGGAGTCATGCTGGAACGAGGCATAGACCTGCTCGAAGAGAATGTCCGCTGGTTCGCGGTTCAGCACCGGACGAACACCAGCGGAATGCTGGCGGTAACCCTCAGTCATGCGGTCTGCGAGGAACGGCCCCCATGTAGCGCCGCCTTCGGAAACCAGCACTTTGAGATCGCGACGCTGATCAAGCACCCCACTGGCGATGAGCTTGGTGACCGCCTTCTGGCCGCCATAGGTGGTCTCAACGTAGTTGAGCACAGCGCCACCACGTCCACGGAAATAGACGCCAGTGCGCTCAGTTGGCTCAAGTGGCTCCGTGCCGATGTGGAAGCAGATGCGCATGCCAGTGTCGGCGAAGGCGTCCCACATGGGATCCCACTCTTCGTGGTGCCAGTCGGGACGGCCCAAAGGAGGCAGGACAGGCAGGAAGCCGCCTAGGAATCCTTCAAGGGAGGCTCGCTTGATTTCAGCAACAGCATCGTCGATTTTCAACATCGGAATTGCAGCGGTGCAGACGAAACGCTCTGATTGCTTCTGGTAGTCCAATGCGAATTCGTTCATCAGGCGAGCGCCGCGCTTGGCAAGCTCAGGGGTGCGGATATTTGATGCCCAGATACCCAATGACGGATAGATAACTTCGGCCCAGACTCCTTCATTATCGGCATCCTTCAGCCGATGTTCCGCGTCATTGCTGCCAATCATCCGCATCATCGCCTCTTGGACATCGGTGTCCTTGGGCATAGCGGTCATGCGGGGAGGGCGGCCGCCTTGCTCGCCCGGGGCCGCCTGCGGCATCGCACGGCGAAACTCCTGACCATCGAGGTAGATGGTTTCAAAAGCGCCATCTTCATCCTTGACGCTGCGAGGCATGAGCTCGCGCAGGTGTTCGGGGAGGGCGTCGAACAGAGTCGGCGGCTCGTTGACATGCGAGTCGCCGGAATTCGCCCAGATTTTTCCGACTTCGGTTTCCATAGTGAATGCTCCTTCAGGGTGGCAGTGATGGGGCCAAAGACTGGGTATTCAGCAACGTTGCCTTCACGCAAATTGGGCGTCTGGCCATTTCCTATGCACTGTATAGTTGAAATGCAATTGCTTGGCAATTCTCGGCGTCTACTCGAGGCCTTCCAAAGGACTGCTGCCCACGTGCGGGAAGCAGTCCAGGAACGCTCCTTGAGTTATTCGGTGACGCACTGACTCAGGCTCATCATCGAAGAGTTCGTGCAGGGTCTTCTGCGTGTGTCCGAAGGTTCCCTCGATGTGCGGGTAGTCACTTCCCCACATCACATTGTTGTAGCCCATTGCTGTCAGCGCCTTCACGGCAGTTTCATCGTGCTGGAAGCTGGCGTATACCTGGTCGTACAACACTTCTTTGGGTGTCCGTGTGAGGTTGTCCCGTATGAAGTCGCTGTGCTGACGCCATGCCTCATTGAGGCGATCTCCCACAAAGGGCACCCAAGTTGCGCCTGCTTCAGAGATGATGA
The DNA here is from genome assembly GCA_030684515.1 of Actinomycetota bacterium. Taxonomy (NCBI): domain Bacteria; kingdom Bacillati; phylum Actinomycetota; species Actinomycetota bacterium. The sequence goes on along the minus strand of JAUXVJ010000010.1, from coordinate 32,985 downwards.
GTTTGAGGCTGGGGCGCTTGTCGAGCACGCCTGAGGCAGCCATCGAGGCAGCTAAGTCCATACCGCTGTATGAGGCGGCGAGGTAGTTCATGGTGCCTGCTCCGGGGCCGCGATGCTTATTGGGATTGAAATCATCGCCACCGGCACCGGTGTGCACGGCAATCACCATGCCGGTATCGACCATTGCATCCCAAAGTGGGTCCCAGTAAGGCCGGTTGAAGTCAGGGGTGTCGCTTGGGGTGGAACACGGCAGATTGATTGCTTTGATGCCCATGCCCGCGACTCGCTCAACCTCGGCTACGGCGTCACCTACATCCAGCGGGGAGATCTGGGCAGGCATCACATGGCGGATATTTTTCCGCTGCACCTCGGCCGCCCAGTCGTTGGCAACCTTCACGGCTTCCCGCGCCAGCAAGGGGTCCTTGATCATTGAGTTCCACAAGCCAACAGACGGATAGATGAGCTCGGCCCAGATACCTTCTTGATCCAGATCCTTCTCGCGAACGTTCATATCCTTGGAGCCCGGCGCCTCCAGGGCTTGGCTGAGGGTGACACCGCTCTTGCCCACGACAGTCGAGATCTTCGGCATGTCGCGGGTGAAACTCTTGCCATCGACGTAGATCGTCTCCGACGAGCCATCCTCGGCCTTCACTGACCGCGGCATTCGCTCGGCGAGCGCTGGCGGAAGTCCATTGCTGTACAGATCGTCAGGCTCCATGTAGTGGGAATCGCCCGAGTTGGCCCAAATCTTCATCGCTACTCCTTCGCAAGTGTTCGGCAGTTCACCCTTTACTAGCAACGTCTTTGGTCTACGGACCGTCAACACTTCTACAACGGTTGCATGCTACGCGGCTGGCTGTACTACGTATAGAAGATCGTGTCCTGAAGTTCGTCTTGCTAAGCGGCAGTCCAGAAGGGAAGGGTGAGCGTGTCGCTGACGCGATTCCACACGACCTTCACGGGCATGCCGACCTTCACATCTTCAGGCTCGACATTGACGATGTTCGATACAAAGCGACAACCTGGAGCTCCATCCGCATCAACGACTGCCGGGAGGTAAGGCACGTAATCCTTCTGATCAGGAGTCAGCGGATGGCGCACGATGATGAAGCTGTACAGGGTCCCGGTGCCGGGAAGATCGACATACTCCAAGGCCTGCTGGTGACAATTTGCGCACCAGCGTGACGGAGGCAGTCGGAAGGTTCCGCAGTTTGTGCACCGTGGCGCGGTCAACTGCTCGCGCATCGTGGCTTCCCAGAAAGGCGCAGTCCACTCATCCGCGTACGGGTCGGTGAACAGCGGGGAAGGCATGTACTTGAACGGAATAGTGGGATTGGACATCAGCGATCCTTCTTCAAGATTGTGCCGGTCATGGGAATCGAGGACGGACCACCAGTGACGAGTGCAATCTCTGCGTCCTTGACCTGATTGATGGCCGTGCCACGAATTTGCTCGACACCCTCAACGATGTGCGTCATGCCCGGACAGTAGAAATCAGAAAGATTGCCACCATGAGTGTTCACCGGGATCGAACCCGTGCCATAACGGATGTTGCCCTCAGCGACGAAGGGACCGCTCTCACCCACGGGGCAGAACTGGAAGTCCTCAAGCTGCATCAGCACCATCGGTGAGAAGTGGTCGTAGAGCAAAGCAACGTCAACATCCTGTGGACCAACTTCGGCCATCGCGTACATCTGCTTTGCGACATCGCGTGCACCAGCAGATGCGAAACTGAGATCAGGCATCTGGAAGTTGCCGAGCAGGTGGGCGTTATTGCCTGTGCCACCAATGCCGCTGCCGGAGATCAGCACTGGCGGATGTGGCAGATCGCGGGCACGATCCACAGAAGTCGTGATGACGGCGATTGCTCCGTCATCTTCCATCGTGTAGTCGAAAAGACACAGTGGATCCGAAATCATTCGCGCAGCGAAGTAGTCCTCAAGCGTCAATGGAGTTTGACGCACGGACTGTGGACGCTTGATCGCGTTCTCACGCTGGGAGATGCATACCTCTGCGAAATGTTCCCGCTTGGTGCCGTATTGATACATGTGGCGCTGAGTGAGCATGGCGAAGTTGTGCCCAGGGGACATGATCGAAGCTGGAGAAACGAAAGCCGCTTCTGGTGAGACATTCGTGCCACCGCCATAGGCACCTCCGCCACCAGCTGTCGGGAGCTTGCGAGGGCCTTCGGAAGAACCACCGAAACGTCCCGTGGGGACTTGCTGAAGCACAAACAGACTCACACACACATTTGCCAGTCCGGCGTTGATCACAGCTGCAGCCATGCCAACTGAGCCAGCCGCGCCACTGCCTCCGGCGGTAAGTGTGGCAGCGAACTTCACGTGAGGAACGCCCAACAAGTACGCCATCGAACCCGGATCTGCAGGCGCGCCACCGTAGAACGCGAAGCCATCCAGATCGTTCACGGTGAGTCCGGCATCATCCAGCGCCTTCAAAGTCGCCTCAATTGCCATGTCCATCATCGATTTGGGTAGTGACGCACCACGCCGATATCGCTCTGTCTGCCCAATTCCAACTATCGCGGCCTTGTCCTTCATCGTCACGCGCAAACCCCTCTCGGTAACAAGCCGAGTCAGAGACGATGTCTCAGAACTGGCTTGGTGCTGCTCGGCTGCTCATTGCTTGCATTGCTCGTCACCGTAGCGCGGGATCTACAGCGTATAGGGCATATTCCAGAATCTCGTCTTGTGCAAAATGGGAATCCAATGGATTGCATTGTGAAGTCGCGCGACGCTTACTCCGCGACGATGCCCATGGCGAGTAAGTAGCGACCAGCCATCGCATAGAAGCCAGCGAGCATCACCATGTCTGAGATCTCCTGCGGCGACCAATGTGCAACTGTCTTGGCCCACAGCTCATCGGTGGTATCTACGCCGTCTGCAGCTTCACAGAAGTTCAACGCGGCAATCTCTGCTGCGCTGAAGACCTCGAAATCAGCCACCTTCAGCGCTTCAAGTTCGTCCGTCGTTACGCCAGCCTTCAAGGCAACGGGCTCGTGAAGTGTGCACTGGTAACTCGAGCCAACGCGATACAACGTCCGCAGCACCAAGATCTCACGCACGCGGTCTGACAGCCGCGATGCAGAGTGCACGCGTCCGGACAGGCTCGCAAAGCCCTTGAACATTTCCGGGTTGTTGTACCCCGCCAACACAATGCGGTTCGGATTCTTCATCTCGGCAGGAACTTCGGCTTCTGGGAGACGCTGCACAGTGAGGCCTTTCGACTTGGTGGATGGAGTCATGCCAGTTCCGCGATGAGTGGGCCCAGTTCCCAGGCCAGCGGCTCACTCACGGTGAAGTAGGTGATGCCGTAACGCTGGTTGACTCCACGCACGTGCTCAGCCAACTCAGCCGTGCTGCCGATAAGCCCGAAAGGAGAGTCAAGCAATTCGTCGGTTGTAAGGCCTCCAGCCACGCGCGCACCGGTTGGTCCGATTGCTCGTTCTGAAGCAGCTGCTCGATCTTCGCCTGGTCGACCGACTGCGCCGAACAGCACGCGCACGCCAATAATCAGGTCCTCGCGCTCATAGCCGCCACCCTCGCGGATCCAACTCAGTTGTTCTTCAAATGCGTTCTTTCGAGTGTCAGCAGTTCCAGACATCTGGGTCAGGATGCTGATGATCTGTGCATTCTCTGCGGCGTATTTCAACATTCGCTTTCCTCCGCCACCCACCATGATCGGGAGTGGGTTTTGCATCGGCGTAGGTACCGACGTGAAGTCGTGGATCGAGTAGTACTCGCCATCGAAGGTCACTGGCTCCCCCGAGAAGAGCAAGCGAAGTGCTGTGATGCTTTCAAAGAGTCGACTTACGCGCGTGCCAGGCGGATCCCAAGTGCCGATGCCGGTCTTGGTGAGATCTTCCTCCAGCCAGCCGGCACCAATGCCCATGTCGACTCGACCCTTGGACAGGATGTCCAAGGTTGCGATCTCCTTAGCCAGCAGCGTGGGATTGCGAAAGTCGTTGTTGAGCACCGTGATAGCTAGGCGAACTTTCGTCGTCACCATCGCAGCAGCCGCGAGCGAAATCATCGGAGATAGCTGCGGAAGGCTGGGGCCAAGGTGGTCAGGAACTGAGACGGAATAGAAGCCCATGGCTTCGGCCCGCTGCACCTTCTCCACCCAACTATCGGCGTCAGGCGTGAAGGGCATCTGAATGGAGAACTTGAACTGAGGGCTCAACTTGTTGCGCCTCCATCGACGTAAAGCGTTTGCCCGGTCGTGTAATCCGCGCCGTCTGAGCAGAAGTAGGCCATCGCTTCATACTGCTCGCGACTGGTGCCGAATCTCTTGATCGGGTTGCTGCTGGTGATTTGGTCAGCATTTGCGAGTTGGCTGCCGGCAGCCTCAAAGGCGCTGATCCCGGGAGCAATGCAGTTGACCGTGATTCCGAAGTCTCCGACTTCGCGTGCCATACCGCGAGTCATGTGTTCGACAGTTGCCTTAGTGAGTCCGTAGGAGTTGCCGCCACTCTTGGCAGCCATCGAAGACACGTTGATGATTCGGCCCCATGAGTTCAGCTTCATCGCTGGCACCGCAGCGCGGGTAGCGCGCAAGGTTCCGGTGACATTGACGGCCCAGGCAATATCCCAGACATCGTCAGGGCACTCCAGAAGGCCCGACTCAGCGAGGCCACGCCAAAGGCCGGCGTTATTGATCAGGATGTCGACTCGGCCGAACTCCTGCACCGTGATGTTCACGAGGTTATTGACCGAAGCCTGTGAAGTCACGTCGCATTCGACGCCGATGGCCTTGGGGCCGATGGCACCGGCCTCATTCGCTGCGCCAGCCGTGTCCTTGACATCGGCCACCACAACATGTGCGCCATCCATCGCGAAATACCGCGCGTAGTCGCGTCCCAGGCCGCGAGCAGCACCGGTAACGATGACGACTTTGCCCGCCAAACGGTTCGTATTCTCCATGCCTGCAGTATTCGGGCGGGACCCTCGGCGCACTAGATGAAAACTGGCGATTACGCAGGAATCTTGCGGGAACTCTGTCGCATAGCCGAACAGATCGCGGCTATCTGTTCACTGAGATTGCAATATCTGCTGGTTTGGTGGCCCTCTAGATCACGAATTGATAACACCTCACTGATGCCTATACCCCGTATGGCGGTAATGAGGTTTCCTTGTCACGCTTTGGTGATCCACACCACAAATAGTCCATCAATGGCCGTCACGCTGGCCAAGGAGTTCGAGGAGAATGCATGACACACTCATCTCGCAGGGGAAGAAAGATCTTCCTTGCTGGCGGGCTTGCCGCCGCTTTGGCCGTCGGAGTTTCTGCCACCACAGTCACGGCTGCTCCGACACCAGCGCCAGCAACCAAGCCGGTCGCTTGCCCAACTACGCCTGGCGTAGATAACGCTTCCATCAATGTCGGCATCATCACTCCTACGACCGGTCCGGCTGTTTCGAGCTTCACCGGGTTCGTTGAAGGCGCGAAGTTGCGCATCGCCCAACAGAATGCCAAGGGCGGCGTCAATGGTCGCAAGATCAACATCACTGTCTATGACGACAAGGCTGATGGCGGTACCCAATCGAGCGTTGCCAACAAGGCAATCCAGCAGGACAACGTGTTCGGTATCATCGAGGCAAGCACTGTCGACACGATGATGGCGATCTTCAAGGCTCAGAACGTGCCGGTCGTCGGACTCGCCAACCTGCCAGCTCATGGAACCGACCGCAACGTCTTTGGTGCAACGGGTGCCTTCGCACCGCTCTACGGAAACACTGGTGCTTTTGCTCGATTGAAAGCTGCAGGCGCGACAAAGGTTGCCGTCGTGAACCACAACTCTCCCGGTGCGCAGGCTGGTGGAGCTGCCGCGGTTACCGGCATTCCGCTGGAAGGCATGACTCTGGCCCTTCGCATTGCAGACGCGCCAATCGGGACCTTCGATGCCACCTCAGTCGCATTGCGGATCAAGAACTCAGGTGCTGATGCCGAATACTCAATCCTTACCTCTGATGGCGGCATCGCCGTAGCGAATGCCTTGAAGCAGCAGGGCGTTCCAATGAAGGCCATAATGCTTGCGGGCTTCTCAGATCCCAGGGTCATCGCCCAGGCCCCTGCCGCACTTGAAGGCGCCATTGGCACAACCTTCGGCACCGTGCCCACGAGCGTCCCAGGTCGTCCCGGTGTGCGCACCTTCGCCAACGGCATGCGCGCCGCGGGCTTGAACCCTGACTCCGTCAGTGGTCCAATCGGATTTGTGTCGGCGGACACCTTCATCAAGGGCTTGACCCTTGCTGGCAAGTGCCCAACACGTGCCGGGTTCATCGACAATCTGCGGAAGCAGACCAAGATCACCGGCGCCGGCTTGCTTCCTGAGCCGATCAGCTACGCACCTGGCGTCACCCCAAACGGTGACCCAGCACGCTGTGGCTGGTACTTGCTCGTCAAGGACGGAAAGTTTGTTCCTGACGCCAAGGCCACCTGCGGCAAGTTGGTTGAAACGGCAACCGGCAGAGTGGTCGGCTAGTCACAGCATTGAAAAGAAGGAGGCTGGCGCACTGCGCCAGCCTCCTTCTTTCTTGCAAGATTCGTTAGCGAGCCCTGTGAACAATGCGGGTGATTTCACAGTTCAGGAGCTCCAGGAGCGCTTCACGACTGTGCTCTGGCTCCGGTATTGCAAACACTGCGTGATAGGTCAGCCAGCGACCGACAAGATTGAACAGCAATCGAAGGGATTGCGCTGGAGCTGCAACCGCAGGCATCCAGCCCTTACTTGACCATTCATCCAGGATCTCTTCAGCAGCCAGGTCTTGCTCCAGAAGTGAGTGCATCACTTTGTCAGGAGTCAGAGGCATGAGGAACATCCATTGCGCCTGGCCAGCGAACGTCGATTCGAATTGTTCCAACCATATGCAGAGATCTTCGTGACTACCTGGCTCCACCTTCTTCAGTGCAACGATCGCCATCATCATCTGCGCCTGCTGCGTTTCTGCAATAGCAGCAGCGATCTCTGGCTTGCCATGAAAATACTTGTACACAGTCGTTCGACCTACATTTGCCCGGCTGGCGATCTCATCAATGGTGGCGGCCTCGAAGCCGCGATCCACCATGACAGCGATTGCCGTTTGGATCAGTCGCTCGCGCGTGAGTTGCTTCTGTGCCTCACGAATGGAGATCGGGCGCGCGCCTGGGTACTTTCGCACTGTTGCTGTTGCCGTCTTGACCACTTTCGCAGAGTAGCGACAGGTGTTCGCTTTGTGAATAGAAGCGAGCGCACTATCCCGTCGGCGAACAGCGCTGACTGCAGGTCGAACTGACAGGTGTCAATCGCCCAAGACTGCAACAGATGCACAGAGATCGTCCACTGAGTAGACAGCTTCAATTGATCTGTCGCGCAGATGAAATCTCCTTTCCGCCGGTGTCGCACGATTTGCAGGAGTGCGCTCGCTCAAACCATCGCAATCGCAGAAGAAGTGTGGAATGTTCACGCAGAGGCGGATGGGTGCAACTCAATCAGGGAGCAAAGATGGGCGGACCGCTAGCTGGAAGGCTTGTACTCGAACTCGGCGACAGCCTTGCCATCGCACAAGCAGGCAATCTGTTCGCCGACTTTGGTGCTGAGGTGATTCTTGTGGAGCCGCCAGGCGGAGTCGCGCTTCGATCTGCCAACGGATTCGCGTTCATGGCTCGCGGCAAGAAGAGTCTGGTGCTCGACTGCAATATCCCCACAGACGCTGAGCAGTTCCTTCGACTCGCGTCGCAAGCAGACGTCGTGTTGACGTCGATTAGGCCATCCACACTCAAGAGGTGGGGACTGGATTACGCAACGCTGGCGAAGGTGAACCCGCGCTTGGTGTTCGGACTTGTGACCGCGTGGGGCTTATCAGGTCCACTTTCGAGTGCCAAGGGCAGCGAAGGCATGGTGATGGCCAAGGTGGGTGCCAACTATGCGCCCCAAAAAGTGGTGGATCGCGAGGGACCCATATTCACGACTGTGCCCTTCGCAAGTTGGAGTGCCGGGCAGACTGTTCTGCAGGGTGTCTTCGCAGCGTTACGTGAGCGCGAGACGAGTGGCGTGGGTCAGATGGTCGACACCAGCTTGGCACACAGCCTTGGTGCCCAGGATCCTTGGACTCAAGCCCTCGGGGTGATTGCCGAACGGTTTCCAGACGCTTTCACACCCACGGCGCAAACCGGCAGTGATGGGGCGCCTAATACAAGTTTCCTATTCAAGTTACTGGTCGCTATCACTAAGGATGGCTACTGGGTTCAATTTGCCGAAGTACAGCCGCGCCTGTTCAGGGCGTTCATGCACGCAGCTGGACTGGATTGGATGTACGAGGATCCCAAGTGGGCTGAATTTATGAGGCTTGCCACCGATACTGTCACGTTGCCGGACTCCGCAGACTCAGCCCAGCGCTTCGAGTTCTGGGATCTTCTGTACGAAATTGTGCGCAGCCGTACTTTGGCCGAATGGCAGGTCGCCTTCGACGAGGATCCGAACGTGTTCGCTGAGGTCTTTCGTCGTGGGACAACCTTGTTGCACCATCCGCAGATGGAGGTCGAGCGCCAACTCGTCACGATCCACGATCGCGAGCTGGGCGGTGTACTCCAACCTGGTGCGCTCATCCGCTTTGACAGCACACCGGCAGAGCTCGGCGCTGACGCACCAAGACTTGGTGAGCATCAGGAGGAACTGCTCAAGCGAGCGGCGGATATTGCCGTTGCTCCCAAGCAGTTCTCAGCGAAGTCCGAACCGGGACTGCCATTGGCCGGCCTGACCATTCTCGAGCTTGGCACCTTCTATGCAGCGCCATACGGGGCGACAATCCTCACCGATCTTGGCGCTCGAGTGATCAAGATCGAATCACTCGAAGGTGATCCGATGCGCACTCAGCAGGCTTTCCCTGAAGTTGGTGCGATGAAGGTCCTGCAAGGCAAAGAGTCAGTGGCCTTGGATCTTGCAACGCCAGAGTGTCGCGATGTCCTGGCAGCCATGGCCCCATCGATCGATCTCGTGCTGTGTGCATTCCGCATGGGTGTTGCTGATCGATTGGGCGTGGGGGCCACGGACCTGTTGAAGTTGAATCCGAACATCATGTATTTGGAGAGCCCGGGGTTCGGGCTCAAGGCGCCGTACGGCAACAGGCCCGCTTTCGCGCCGGTCATTGGCGCAGGCAGCGGCATGGCGATGCGCAATGTCGGTCAGTTGATTCCCGAAGGGGTCCCTGACGACTTCGACGTCATCCGGCTGCTCGCCGCAAAGCTGACGGCCGGCGGCGGTAATGCAGCCGCGCAAGCCGATGGCGTGGCAGCGCTTGGTGTCGGCACTGCACTGGCGTTCGCAGCATATTTGCAGACTCAGGGAATACCTGGGCAGGCCCTGCTCACCACAATGCTCCAGTCCTGTGCGCATGCACTTGCAGAGATTATGGTCGAGTACCCCAATCGACCTGATGCTCCGACTGCTGGCGTTGATTTGTACGGACTCAATGCGCTCTATCGCCTCTATCCGACAGGTGGCGACGGCTGGGTCTTCTTGAGTGCGCCAAAACCAAGTGAGTGGACTCGTCTGGTTCAGGCACTGGGCGGCGAAGACCGGCTTGGTTCCGATGCACGCTTTATCAGTGCAGAGTCGCGTCGGCACAACGATGCAGCACTAGCTGATGCTCTCGTGGAATTCTTCAGCAAGCAGAATGCGGCTGAATGGGAATCGCAATTGCTGGCACGTGACATTGGATGCGTGGAGGTCAATAGCATGCCGCCAAATCGGGTGTTCATGACTGAACTTGCAGAGGCGCACAACTGGTTGGCGTCTGCAGAGAGCCCGGTCATTGGCGAGTACCCACGATTGCGCGCCTACGCAGGATTCTCACGATCATCAACAATCAATCCGGCTGGATGCACTCTCGGCCAGCACACAGCGGAGGTACTGAACGAATTCGGCTTCTCTGATGAGTACATAGAGGATCTCGTCACTCGCGGCATTGCAAAAGTCTGATCACGACTACTGAAGAGGTTGAAGATGGAATCAGTGCAGAGCAAGGTCGCGGTCGTCACCGGAGCTGCCAGCGGCATTGGGCGCGGTACCGCGCTCGCTTTGGGATCAAGGGGTGCGATCGTCGTAGTTGCGGATATCGATGTTGACGGAGCGCATGTCGTCGTCGAAGAGATAAAGGCAGCTGGTGGCTCCGCTATTGGCGTTCGCGTTGATGTGGGCGAGGACGCGTCCTTCGAGGACTTGAAATCTCAGCTGCTATCCGAATATGGGCGCGTTGACATCGTTATGAACAACGCCGGTGTCATCACACGAGGCTTGCCGGAACACATACCGATCGAGGAGTGGCACCGTGTCATCAACGTCAATCTCTTCTCAGTCGTGCGAAGCCATGCAGCATTCCTTCCGCTCTTTCTCGCGCAGGGGTCCGGCCACTTCGTCAATACCGCGTCCTTTGCTGGCTTGATGAGCTACTCCTATGACCGGATGCCATATTCAGCATCGAAAGCCGCCATCGTGCAGATATCTGAAGGCTTGGCGCTCTACGCCAAGCCCCAAGGCATTGGGGTGACAGTTCTGTGTCCGGGCCCCGTTGCTACAAACATTGGCAAGAACATGCCGTCATTTGGACCTGACACACCAACACGCGGGCCCGGGCCCCAATTCCAGATGCGCGATGCCGAAGAAGTTGGCCATGAAGTGGTTGACGCAATTGAAGCCGATCAATTCTGGCTTCCAACCGACTATCAGATCCGCGAGATCTTGGTCTCGCGCGCGGAAGATTGGGACGGATACGTGAATCGTCAGATTGCATCGATGAAGTGACACTCTGTGAGCGGGTCTTCGATGCGACTCGCACAGCACTCAACTGATTACGACCTTAGGTATTCCTCGGTGGGTAGCTACGGCTGGGGTGTCAACGGCCTCATTGGCCAGACCCATTTCGAGTCCACGAGAGGACGAACGTGACAGTTCGTCATTGGCAAATTCGGGAAGAACGCCTTCGCAGGTCGGTATATACGGCGTACAGTCTTTTCGCTTGACTGTGTATGGCCGGCTCTTCGGGTCATTCGCGTGGCATCGAATCGACAGCTAAGGACTGACCACCATGAGTACTGACGCACTTGAGTTCACTGGCAAGGTCGCACTTGTGACAGGTGGGGGCAAAGGCATCGGGGGCGCGATCTCAGAGATGCTTGCCGCGCGGGGCGCATCCGTGGCCATCAACTTCAGAAGCGACTCTGTGCTTGCGCAGGAGACCTGTGATCGGATCAATGCTTCAGGAGGGCAGGCGAAACTCTTCCGGGCCGATATCACCAGTGAGCAGGCGCGCGAGCAACTTGTTTTGGATGTGAAAGCCCAACTCGGATCGATTGACTTGCTTGTGAACAATGCCGCATACACCAAAATCCAAGATCCGCACGAACTCACCTTCCGGACCTGGAAGGCAATGTTCGCGGCAAACCTCGACGCGGCCTTCCACCTCACCTGGCTGGTCAAGGACGACATGCTCGCCAAGGGCGCAGGCGGGGTTGTCAACATATCCTCGAACTCAGCGGAGCGACCCAGTTCCAACTCCCTTGCCTATGGCACCACCAAGGCGGCACTGAATGCCTTCACCGCACGTGCCAGCCTGGCCCTGGCGCCCACGGTGCGGATCAATGGAGTATCGCCAGGCTTCACCGAGACGCCACGTGTTGCAACGGTTGATGCGGAGACTCAGAAGCAGATGCGTGCCGGCATTCCGATGGGCCGCGCGGGCACTTCCGAGGAGATCGCCGAGATGACCTGCTACCTGCTCTCTGAGAAGGGTTCCTACATCACCGGTCAGACCTTCTCGGTATCAGGTGGGCCCAGCTGACCGGAAAGGGACCGCAACTCGGGACCTAAGTCCCTGTACGCCGTATATCCTGCCCTGCAAGCATGCATCCACCGCGGCGAGGAGTGTCCCGCCGACACAGGGAGGTACACCATGGGAAAGATCTGGGCCAACTCCGGAGACTCGCATTTCGTTGAGCCGGAGAATCTCTTTGCTGATCGTCTGCCAGCGGATCTTGCCGAGCGCATGCCGCGCAGCGTCAAGGACGCTGATGGCCTGTGGGAGACCGTCTACGTCGATGGCCAGGAATTTCGCCGTCGGATGCCAAGCAACAGCAGCGGCATCTCCGGTGCTGTGCTCACTGCAGAGGAGTTCCGCGACAAGGATCGACGTCCACCGGGCGCGGAGAACATCCCGCTGCGCCTGGAGGATCTGGACATCGAGGGCATCTGGGCAGAATTGACCTTCCCTTCGCTGGGCATCTGGTCCTTCAACATCCGCGACCCCAAGCTTGCGCTGGCAGGTTCAATGGCACTCAACGACTGGGCAGCTGAGATGCAGTCCACGTCACCACGCTTCGTCTGCACCGCAGCACTACCGCTGCTCGACATCGACGATGCCATCAAGGAGGCCAAGCGCACTGCTGCTCTGGGCTTGAAGGCGGTGTCGCTGCCGACTCGTCCGGGTCTTGCCGGCGAGGTCCAGCACAACTACGTGGATCCCTTCTTCGACCCGCTATGGGACGTGCTCGATGACCTGGGCACACGCATTGCCTTCCACATTGGCACCGAGCCGCACACGCCAGACATCCGAACCGGTGTTACGCACCGTGGGCGCGGCGGTGCAGTCATGAACTACACCGAGACAACTTTTGGTGGACAACGAGTGGCGTGTCAGATGGTTGCCTCTGGCGCGCTGGACCAGCGGCCGAACCTGAAGGTCATCGTGTCCGAAGGTGGTTCTGGCTGGGTGCCATTCATGGCCGATCGCTTGGACGAGGCATACCGCCAGCACTCTGCTGCGGTGAGTCCGAAACTGAACCGGCTTCCGGGCGAGATCCTCTACGAACAGGTCTACGCGTCCTTCCAGCATGACTACCGCTCCTCCACCACGGCGTACACCGCCCAGGGCTACAAGAACGGAATGTTCGGAAGCGACTACCCACACTGGGAAGGCACGTTCGGTCACACGCAGAAGACCCTGCACGAACTGTGCGACGACCTCGACCCAGCGGTCAGTCGGCGAATCCGCATCGGCGCCTTCGCCGAGCTCTTCCCGCATGTTCCGCAGCCACCAGCGGACGAGGCATAACTCGCAGCACCGCACTCAAGCGTGGAATCAGCGTCAGGCCCCTGGTATCACCCAGGGGCCTGACGCTTTCGTGAAGCGTTCAAGGCCACTGCTGCCTCGATACCTCCCGGGACTTCGGGCCGACTCCTTAGTTCAATACGAAGCGGGGGATGGTCACATCGTCATCGATGTCGTCATAGACGACAGTGACCTTCGATCCGATGTGAACAGCCTCGGGCACACAGTCGATGACGTTGCCGACCAAGCGAGCTCCTGGCGCTCCGTCGAGATCGACAACTGCAATCACATAAGGGACCACGGAAGCCAGCGCCGGCACAACTGGATGACGCACGATCGTGAACGAGTACACCTCTCCGGTACCCGGGACTTCGGTATACGAAAGCGCTTCACCGTCACACTCATGACAGAACGGCGATGGTGGGAGATGGAATGTTCCACAGTCGTCACACTGCGGAACCACAAGGCGATGCTCGCGAGCGGCATCCCAGAACGGTTTGGTGAACGTGTCGACGTTGAGAGTGGCGAACTCGCCAAGGCCAGCCTGTGCCAGTGCAGATTTCATGTCCTAATTCCTCAGTAGTAGTCCGCTGGTCGGGATAGATGCCGGTCCGCCAGTGGCGAGCGCGATCCGGGCATCCTTGACCTGGTTCACCGCAGTGCCGCGTACCTGTTCGACGGCTTCATACACATGTGTCATGCCGATGATGTACGCCTCGGAGAGATTTCCACCATGTGTGTTGACCGGGATAGTGCCTGTCCCGAAGCGAATGTTGCCAGCTTCGACGAACGCGCCACCTTCGCCAATATCGCAGAAGCCATAGTCCTCGATCTGCATGAGAACCATGGGAGAGAAGTGGTCGTAGAGCAGTGCGACATCGACATCAGTGGGCGTGATACCGGCTATCTCGTACAGGCGCTTGGCCACTGGCCGATGGCCCGAAGAGGTGAAGTACTCGTCGGGCATCTGCATCTGCTGGTACGCCAGACCCCATCGTCCTGCGCCACCATGCGCCGCGGCCAACACGTAGGCCGGAGGTTGCTGCAGGTCCCGAGCCCTGGAGGCACTCGTGGTGATCACTGCGACTGCGCCGTCATTCTCCTGGGTGTAGTCGAAGAGGCAGAGCGGGTCAGAGATCATCCGTGCCCCGAAGTAGTCATCGAGTGTGATCGGATCTGAGAATCTGGAGGTAGGCCGCTTGATCGCGTTCTCACGTTGAGATATGGCGATCTCTGCGAAGGCCTCGCGGCGAGTGCCGTACAGGTGCATGTGGCGCATGGCGAGAACTGACATCATCTGGCCGGGAGCGAACAGACCCGAAGGCGCCACAAAATCCACATGGGATTCACTGGGTGCCGAATACGCGCTCTTGCCCTTAGTCGCGAAGGCGGCACCCAAGCGAGCATCAGGTGTCTGCTGCAAGGTCATCAGACTGACCACATGACTGGCTTGCCCGCTGTCAATGGCAGCGGCGGCGAGCCCAATGGCGCCAGCAGAACCTCCACCGCCTCCTGTGAGCGATGCGGTGAAAGTGATCTCAGGAATGCCCAGCATCTGTGCGATCCGTGCAGTATCGAATCCGCCCGAGTAGTACGCGAAGCCGTCAATATCCTTGACGCTGATGCCGGCGTCATCGCAAGCATGCTTGATCGCCTGACAAGCCATTTGGAGTTTCGTTCTCGGTACGGACTGCCCGCGCTTGAAATAGGGCGTGCGCCCAATGCCGGCGATCGCAGTGGTTGGTTCTTTGGTCATCCCTTGCCCTTCTCGATTCAATTCATCAATCAAATGCCGTGCCGCGGCTCGCCAATGGTCCAGCGATTGAAGAACTTCCCCTACATCAGATGAGGTACCAGCACTGGCACCTCAGCAAGCGAGCGGAGAGTGTCATTCATGTGCGTGCAGCCGTCAATGCCTGGGAGCTTCTCGTTGACTGAGTCGCGGAATCCGCGCAGCGGCTGACCAACCATCCGTGACACAGCCACCGTCGCAAGTGGACACTCATAGTGCGGAAGCACGCGAGGATCTGCACCGATGCTGATGACTTCACCAGTCACGGGATCGGCGGTCGCCGACACCACATATTCATGGACAGCTTCACGGTGACCATCGGGTGTCGTGTAGGAATCCTGAAAGAAGGTTTCAATATGCACCACGCCGTCTTCAAGCCACAGGTCGATTCTGCGTGAACGCCTATGCGAAGGCTCCAGCGGAGCGGTCAACTCGTGCCAAGCCCATGGGTCGTCCGCGTTGTCTATCGGTGGGACTGGCTTGCTATCACCCAAACCCCTGTTGCTGCCGTCTGCATTCAACGCTGATGACCCCGGCTGGAATCCTGCGCAGATGCCTTCCATGACGCGTACGCCAACCAGTTTCTTCATCTGCCGCATTCGCTCCTCCTGGGCTTCCTCAGATTCCCAGAACCGATAGGCAACGCCACCGACGAGGGTTGCTCCGGACAGATCGTCGAGCAAGAGATACAGCGGTGTGCCTGCCTCAACTTCCTCGGGAACCGCATCCACAACGCGCCCACGCGAGTTACTTCCGCCTTGCGCACCAACGAGCACCTGCACCTCATCGCGAGGGGGCTGCGTCTCCATCGCGACAATTTGCCGATCCGGTGCCACGGTCGCGATCAGCACATCTTCAGCCACGACAATCGGCTCTCCGCCATCGAGCGGGGTGAAGAGGTCACGCGAGCGACCGATCACCGTGCGGTTTGCTTCCATACCATCGGGCCAGGTGCTGTCGATGGTCGAAGTCCGACGCACCGATCCAGCGCGTCGGGCAGGGGCTGCTACCGCTGGACCCCTGGGAAACAGCTCAACGGGCACCGTGATCGTCATAGAATGTCCTTCCAAGCGTCCAGTCTGCGGTCAGTACTGGCGAGGCCCAGCGCCTATACAATGTAGATCAACTTCGCTGTTCAGGCGCACTTTCTTGCGATTCTTATGCCCTGTCAGGCTGGTTCCAAGCGGAATTCTGTTAACTGAAGACTGAGCAGTTGGTGCCGCGCGAGGGCCCACCACGACGAAGTTCGTGGAAACACCTCCACAGTAGGCCTAATGGACCTACCGTCCTCACACGCCTATACCCCGTATGGCAATTCTCTTTCGGTGAGCGGGGTTGGGCGCTTAGCCGGTGGAGGTTAGGAAATGGGTGGAGTTCTCGAGGGACTGAAGATCGTCGAACTTGGCGACGGGCTCTCAGTAGCCCAAGTCGGCAATGTCTTCGCAGACTTCGGTGCCGAGGTGGTCACCATTGAGCCGCCTCTCGGGATCGCCCTGCGCAAGGAGCCTGGCTACCTGTTCATTGGTCGGGGCAAGAAGAGCGTGGTGCTTGATTGCCATGTGCCGCAACAGGCGGAGCAGGCATTGAAGTTGATGTCACAGGCGGATGTGGTGGTGACCTCCGTGCGGCAGAAGACTTTGCAGGCATGGGGGCTGGACCCCAAGAGTGTGCAGTCGGTCAATCCCAAAGCTGTCATCGCGATTGTCACGGGTTGGGGGCTGGATGGCCCGCTTGCAGATGTCAAAGGTCACGAATCGCTGGTCATGGCCACGGTGGGGGCGAATTCAGTCAATCAGCGGTTGACTTTGGCGCCTGGGCCCAACTTCATCACCGTTCCTTTCGCTGCGTGGAGCGCCTCGCAGACTCTGCTGCACGGAATCTTCGCCGCCCTTCGCGAGCGAGAATCCAGTGGACTCGGGCAGATCGTGGACGCATCACTGGCTCACTCCCTTGGAGCACAGGATCCTTGGGGCCAAGTCAACGCTGTTCTCACCCAGCGCTTTCCCGAGGCATTCACCGCCTCGGCGCCCGTCGCGGCTGATGGAAGCCCGAACTCCAGCTACACCTACAAGCTGCTCGTGGCGATCACTAGCGATGGCCACTGGCTGCAGTTCTCGCAAGTGCAGCCCAGGCTCTTCCGCGACTTCATGCTCGCCTGCGGCTTGGGGTGGATGTATGAGGATCCGAAGTGGAGCGAGTTCGTCACGATGGGCACGGACACCGTCATGCTTCCGCCTTCGGCAGATGCTGCGATGAAGATGGAGTTCTGGGATCTGCTGATAGACATCGTCAAGGGCAAGACCCTGAAGGAATGGCAGGCGATCTTCGACGAGTGGCCCAATGTCTTCGCCGAGGTCTTTCGCCGGGGTACTGATTTGCTGCGCCATCCGCAGATGGAAGTCGAGGGGCAGCTCGTCACCATCAAGGATCGCCGCCACGGTGATGTGCTCATGCCCGGACCACTCATTCGGATGAGCAGAACGCCTGCGCAACTCGGCGCCGATGCCCCACATCTCGATGAACATGGCGATGAGCTTCGTGCGCGCGCGGATGGGCTCGCGCTCGAGCACACAGTCGTGCCGAGCGCGGTGCCAAATGACCTGCCGCTCAAGGGTGTGACGATCATGGAGTTGGGCACGTACTACGCGGCTCCACACGGATCGACCATGCTCACCGATCTGGGTGCTCGCGTGATCAAGATCGAGCCGATCGAGGGTGACCCGATGCGCACCGCTCAGGCTTTTCCGGAAGCTGGCGGCATGAAAGTCCTGCAGGGCAAGGAATCGCTTTGTCTCAACCTTGGCTCTCCTGAGGCGCGGGAGATCCTGGCCAAGGTGATCCCGCTGGTCGACATCGTCATGTGCTCATTTCGCATGGGCGTTGCAGAACGTTTGGGCGTCACAGCCGAAGACCTCATCAAGCTCAATCCAAATCTCATGTATCTGGATTGTCCCGGCTTTGGCATCCGGCCGCCGTACGGCGGCCGTCCAGCATTCGCACCGACGATTGCTGCAGGAAGCGGCATCGCCATGCGCAACGTCGGGAGCCAGATCCCTGAGGGTGTCCCCATCGACAATGACGCCATTCGACTGATGGCCGTGCAGGCAAGTTCAGGTGGTGGCGGTGGCTCGGCTCAGCCCGACGGCATTGCCTCGTTCGCCGTTGGCAGTGCGCTTGCCATGGCTGCCTACCTCCAAGCCAGGGGAGTCCCCGGACAGTCCCTGCTCACCACGATGCTCCAGTCCTGCGGTCATTGTCTGGGCGAGATGATGGTCGAGTTCGAAGGACGATGGGAGCCGAGTTCAACCGATGATGAAGTACTCGGACTTAATGCGCTTGTGCGCCTATACGAGACCAGCGACGGCTGGGTGTCGTTGGCGGCGCCCTCGAACACTGATTGGCGCAAGCTTTCCTTGGCACTCGCGCCATTCGATGATCTCGCAGGCGAACCACGATTCGAGAACTCCAGCTTGCGAGCTGAACATGATCCACTGCTGGTTCAGCGCCTGAGTGCAGTCTTCAAGCAACAGTCGGCTGCCGCGTGGCAGAAGCAACTGCTTGCCGCCGACGTGGGGTGCCTTGAGTGCGTGCAGGCCAGCCCGGAGACGATCTACGTTGGCGCCCTCGCAGAAGAACACGGTTGGCTTGCCACGGTCGAGCATCCAATGATCGGCGCCTATCCCCGACTTGGTCCCTACGCCGGCTTCTCGCGTTCTCGCGCGGTAGCCACAGTTGGCGGAACAAAGGGCCAGCACACGCGCGCGATCTTGGAGGAGACCGGCTTTGAGGAGGCCGAGATCACCGACTATGCGGAGCGTGGCATCGTCGCCTTCAGCTAGTTGATCCATGGCTGCACTGCTGGCGGGACTCAGCCAATCTGCACAAGACCCTGCTCAGCAAAACCGAGGATCTGCTCCTCAGTGAATCCGGCCTTCGTCAGCACTGAACGCGTGTGCTGACCTTTGGTATTGCCCGGCAAGGCCACAGTGAGGGAACGAGAGAACTGCTGGAAGGGGGACAACCGCGGGTACTCACCGACGACTGGACTTTCCACTCGGGTGACCCAGCCGTGCTGGATGCCGAGTTCACCGATGATGATGTGCTCTGCCGCGCCAGTATTGACCTCCAAGAGTGGAACGCCGGCCTTGAGCATGTCCTGCTCCCACTCGTTGGCACTCCTCTTCGCGAAAGCGCCGGCCAGTGCCTGCGTCAAAGCACCGTCATGCTCGGCTCGCAACGATGCATTTGCAAAACGAATATCGCTGCCGAGATCTGCGAGCTCATTCATCGCAGTTGCGAGTCGCGTCCACTCGGCATCCGTGGTGACCGACAACGTGACCCAACCATCTGCGGTCTCGTACAGTCGCTCCAAGGCACTGAATCCGAGGATCTCGTCGTCTGTGGTCGACGGCTCCCAACGGCCATTGAACTCAACCATGGTCTCTCCCAACGCGTGCCCACATGACAGCAGCATCGTGGTGAGCATCTGCTGCCCACCAACTCCAACGGATTGCAGATACGCGGCCATAGCAAGCGCCGTCCCAACAGCGAATGCGGCAAGCCCATCAGGCTGAGCAGCCGACATCGTGCCACCGGCCGCAAGCTTGCCACCGTATTTGCGGAGTTCATCGTGCGATGCGGGCATGGTCTCGGGGATCTGACTTCCAACATTGCGCATCGCGATACCGCTGCCCGCGCCGATTGTTGGGGCAAAGGCCGGACGTGCTCCATATGGAGGAAGCACGCCAAAGCCAGGGCAGTCCAGGTACATGATGTTCGGATTCATCTTTATCAAATCATTGAAGCCGACACCGAGGCGATCAGCTGCACCAGCCCGGAATGAGCACATGACGATGTCGACACCCTGCGCGATCTGGGCCAGAACATCCTTGGCATCAGGTGAACCGAGATCGAGGGCGAGTGACTCCTTGCCTTGAAGTACCTTCATGGCGCCGGCTTCTGGGAACGCCTGCTGGAAACGCATCGGCTCCCCGTCAAGGGCTTCCACCTTGATCACTCGCGCACCGAGATCAGTAAGAATGGTGGAGCCATACGGGGCGGCGTAGAACGTGCCCAATTCCATGATCGTGACACCGGCCAGGGGCAGAGTGCTTGGCGCTCCCGCGACAACTGGGCGCGCGTCCTGCGAAAGTGACTTCGCCCGCTCACGCAATTCATCGCCATGCTCATTGAGTCGCGGGGCATCCGCATGCAGCTGAGCCGGCGTCTCGCTGAAGCGGATCAACGCTCCTGGCTGCAACACCTCGCCATGCTGGCGATCAGAGATGGTCGCCAACTGACCTTCAACCTCCAGTTGGCGGTGATGCAGCAGATCTGTTCCTCGGCGGAACACTTCTGCAAATACGTTCGGCCACTCATCGAAGGTTGCCTGCCATTCGGCGAGAGTCTTCGCTTGGACGATGTCGTACAGCATGTTCCAGAATTCAAAGCGCATCTCGGCGGAGGCATCCGGCGGAATCATCACGGTATCGGTGCACATGGTCATGAACGCAGACCACTTCTCGTCGGTGTACATCCAGTTCAGGCCACAAGCCTGCATGAAATCCTTGAACAGGCGCGGTTGCACCTGCGAGAACTGCAGCCAATGCCCGTCTTTGGTGATTGCAACGAGCAACTTGTAGGAGTAGCTGAGGAAAGGAGCTCCATCTTCACGCAGTACCATGCCGCCACCCTGAAAGGCGTCGGGAAAGATCTGAGCGAGCGCCGCGTTGGACTGCATCCAAGGGTCAAGCCCGCCGAGGCAATGGCCCAAACTGGTGCTGACTGTCTGACCGGCACCACTGGACTCACGCTCACGTAGTGCTGCGAAGATCCCCTGCAAAGTGGCCTGCGCGCCGCTCCAGGAAGCCCAGGGAGTACTCGACCATGAGGGGCCCGGTCGATCAGTGGCCGCAGCGAAGGCCTGATTCAGGCCTAGCTTCGCCGCAATCAGCGCTTCATCGACTTTGACGTCTGCGAGTGAACCCGAGAGGCCAAAGGCAGTGATCTGCGCATAGATGAGGCGAGGGTTCAACGCAGTAATGCTCGTGGCATCTAAGCCCCAAGCCGTGCGTTCACTTACCCGTTCCTGTGTGACTACGACATCGACATCGGCCAACAGCTTGCGGGCGACCTCTGCATCGGCCAGATCATCGAGGTCCAGAACGATGCTCTTCTTGCCACGTGCAAGAAAAAGGAAGCCAGGTTCCCGCCGCAATTGTGCGCCACCAGGTCTTTCGATCGAGATGACCTCGGCACCGAAGTCCGCCAGAAGATTGCCGACGAAAGCAGTGGATAATCCGCCGCCCAATTCGACAACCTTGAGTCCCTGCAGCATTCCAGTCATGTCGTACTCCCTCTTGTCTCTCGCTGGTCAGTGCGAAGCATGCAAAGGCCTCGGCCAGGTGCAATGGTCTACGGCGTAGAGCGCATTGTGCTCGAACATTTCTTGAAGCGCTAGAGCCAAGCTATTTTTAAGCCGGCGCGCTTGCCTGTGCTCCACGCTTGGCCAATTCCTTCAGCGTGATAGCCATCGTGTGCTCCACGGCAAGGGCGTGTGCTTCCTCTTGCGTGGGCATCACCACGTCCCAGCCACCGCATGTGCAGTGGCCGGCGTAGCCGCCTTCGACTGGCACAAAGGACTGCACATCGCAATACCCTGGAGTGGCCTCCTGCAAGAACTCCTGCGGGGATTCGCTCATCACACTTTCTTCGCCTGCCATGGTTGCCTCTCCAGCAAGAACCGAATAGTCGGAATTCACAGCGCAGTGGGCTGCCAGAACGATCTGGCAGCCCACCTTCTTCGCTGCGGTTTCAGTTACGAATTTCGGCTGGTGCCTTGGGTGCCGTCGGGAACAGCTCTTCGAATGCGCCAAAGCGGATGCGCTCGGAGACTGCCTGAGGCACATCGTCGAAGAGTTCGTGCAGAGTCTTCTGGGTATGGCCGTAGGTGCCTTCCATATGCGGGTAATCCGAGCCCCACATCGCGTTGTTGTAGCCCATGTACTGCACTGCTGCTACCGCCGTTGGGTCATGCTGGAAGGAGGCGTAGACCTGTGAATAGATGATCTCCCGAGGTGAACGGTTCAGCTTGGGCCGCACTGCCATGTGGTGCTGGCGGTATCCCTCTTCCATCCGGTCAGCCAGGAAGGGTGCCCAAGTGGCTCCACCTTCAGAGACCATGACCTTCAAGTCCGGGTGACGGTCAAGCGCGCCCGAGGCAACCATCTTCATGACAGCACGCTGACCTGAGAACGTTGTCTCGGTGTAGTTCATCACCGCACCTCCAGGTCCGCGGTATGTAACGCCGATAACTTCACCGGCAGCCATGTCGATCGGCTCAGTGCCGATGTGGAATGCAATCACCATGTTGGCTTCTTCCATCGCTGCCCACAGCGGCTCCCAATACTCGTGCTGCCAGTCCTGCTGCATGGGGTGTGGACTCACTGTCAGAAAGACGCTCTTGAAGCCCAGACCTGCGCAACGCTGCATCTCCTCAATTGCGTCATTGACATCAAGGGTGGATACCTGGGCAGTTGGCAGCAAGCGAGGAGACAGCGCGATGATCTCGCTGGCTGAGAAGTCATTGGTCACACGTGCGGTTTGCTTCAGTAACTCGCGAGTCTTGAAGGAAGCCGCCCACATGCCCAGCGAAGGAAAGACCAACTCTGCCCAGACCCCTTCTTCGTCCTGATCGGGGAGACGCTTGGAGAAGTCTGAGAATCCGGGGGCCTTGCTACCGAGCCTGCCGAACTCCACGGCTGCCGACGACGGCAGACGTCGGCGGAATGACTGGCCATCGACATACACCGTCTCCCACAATCCGTCTGCATCTCTGACAGATCGGGGCACCAGATCCGAAAGGGACTTGGGGAGTTCTTTGGACCACAGGTCAGCCGGCTCGATGAAGTGCGAGTCGCCCGAGTTGGCCCACAGCATTGTGCTTGTGCTCATGGTTGTGCCTTTCGCTTGATAAGTCGGATCCTGGACTCAAGAGCGGGAGAGCACCCGAACTCGATGCCTGGGACAGGTCACCTGTATTGCTCTGGGCTCAGGTTTACACCGTATACATAGCGGGGTCAAGGGCTTGGTCGAATTTCTTCACGCCGATGACAGAAGGTGTTTCACCTCACGTTGGTCGTTATCGAAACACTTACGAGTGCCAGTACTCTTGTCCAATGACCGCCGTTGCCACCACCAAACAGGCCTCGCGTCGGCGCCAGCCGGCCGCAAACCCTGGACTGAGTCGCGATGAAATCACCCGGGTTGCGCTGGAATTCGGATCGAGCGAAGGCTTCGAGCAACTCAGCATGCGGTCATTGGCACGAGTACTCGGCGTGACACCTATGGCGCTCTACCACCACGTTGCTGACAAGCAGGATCTGCTTTCGATGCTCGTCGATGAAGTGCTGGCTCCTGTTGAGGTGCCAGCTGATGATTTCGGCACTTGGCAAGAACGACTTGTGGAGCAACAACGCCGCAACAAGGAGTCGAGTGCGCGGTACCCAGGAATCGACGTGGTGATCTCCGAAGTGAAGTTGACGAAGCAAAGTGAGCGACTCATGCAGGGATACCTGCAGATTCTGCGTGACGGAGGTTTCAGCGAACGCGAGGCAATGCTGGGCCTGAACACCATCTACACCTTGGGCTACGGATCCTCCCTTATCAATCGACAATTGGGCGCGCCCAGCAGTCACAAGGAAACAAAGCGCACTGGCAAAGAATCACCTAGTCTGGCAAGCGAGTGGCGCAGGCTCCTGAAAGATGAAGCCGGTCGTGAAGCTGTTGATCGCTTCAGGCAGAGCGTTATCTTGGCAGGACTTGAAGCAATCAAGGGAACGTTGAGCGATGAGGACGCATAGTGAAACTGGGGATCGTCTCTGACATTCATTGTCAGGATGAGCACCTCCTTCTCACTGTGCGCGCACTCATCGACGAAGGTGTAGACGAAATTCTCTGTGCCGGCGATGCGCACTATGAATATCGCCTGAGCAACGAAGTTGCCGAGATCATTCGCGACAACAACATTCGCTACATCCAAGGCAATCACGAATGGGTCCTGATGGGTCCACACGGCAAAGGTGCTCGCTCGGCACCCCATGTGCGCCAGTCCAATTTGGACTTCATCGGCAACACCCCGGACGAAATTCGCACCACGGTGAATGGCAAGTCACTGCTGATGGTGCATTCGACTCCATGGCCGCCCAAGGGGCACTATTTGTATGCCGGTGATCCACTGTTTCAACGCTGTGATGAGTTGGACGCTGACTACTTGATTCTCGGGCATACGCATGTGCCCATGGTCGAGCGGATTGGGCGCACTCTCGTCATCAACCCTGGCTCACTCACCTTCACGCGTGAGCCGGGGGCTTATGGAATGTTGTCGTACGCAATTCTGGACACCACCACTGATGAAGTCACCATGAAGCATCCTCCAAAGGATCCTGAGGCATACAAGATTCGTGATGCGGCCATTTCAGAATCAGAAACCGACTAACGAATCTGCGCTGCCAGCACCGGTACCTCAGCAAGAGCGCGCAGTGCATCGTTCATGTGCGTGCATCCATCAATGCCAGGCAACTGTTCGTTAACGACGCTTCGGAACTCGCGCAATGGTTGACCAACAAGACGGCCGACATTCATTGCCGCCATCGGACACTCAAGAAACGGCAGTACTTGAGGCAGCGCGCGGATCGACGTGACGATGCCCGTCGTTGCATTCACAGATGCTTGGATCGTGTACTCATGCACCGCAATCCGGGGGCCCGAAGGTGAAGTTCCTGCATCTTGGAAGAAGGCATCGATTACGTACTCATCGCTCTCACGCCAGACGTCCATCCTGCGTGAACGTCGTGATGACACCTCAGTCACCTCAAAGAGCTCATGCCAAGCAAAGGCGTCGTCCTCGCGAATGAGATTCGGTACCGGCTGAATCGCATGCACTGCTGGCGGATTTCCGTCGACCCCAAGAGCGCTGGCGCCCTTCTGAAAGCCGGCGCAAATACCTACCATCGAGATCTTGCGCGCCTTCACTTCAGGCGAGTTGAAGTCGAATACCTCTTCGTGGTTACGCCAGTGGGTATATGCGAAGCCCGACACCAGAGTCGCACCTGCAAGATCGTCCAGGAGAAGGTACAAAGGCGTGCCGGCCGCAACCTCGTCAGGCAACTGTTGGACAACGCGAGCTCTCGAGCCGCCGCCGCCTTGGACCCCGACAAGCGGCTGAAGGTCGACGCGATCTGTAGGTGTCGTCAAGCTCGTTGTCGTGCGATCTGGTTCGACAACAGCCTGGAGCGAATCCTCTATCAGCACGATGGGCGTAGAGCCATCTGCCGGCGTCAGGAGATCCCGTGACCGGCCAATCAGGTGCATGGGGGTACCCACACCGGCGGGCCAAGTCGCATCGATGGTGGAAGTTCGACGAACTGATCCCAGCCGACGAGCGGGAGTGGGAATCGCTGGTCCGAGCACGCGAACATCAAGGGGTACATCGACTGCCATGAAAAGCCTTTCGCCTAGTCCGGTCTGCGTGAGTACCGGCGGTTGGAAGTCTACGCTGTAAGGCGTGCCATCGAGGGCACTTCGGCCAGAGCCCGCAGGGCGTCACTGAGATGGGTGCAACCCAATGTCCCTGGCAACTGCTTCAGCACAGCGGAGCGGAATTCATTGAGCGGGATACCAATCATCCGATCGACATTGCTCGCCGCAGCCGGACAGCTGTCGAATGGAAGCACGTGCGGCTGGGCGCTCACAGTCAGGAGCACACCAGTCTCAAGATCTGCAGTTGCTTCAAGGGCGTATTCGTGGACTGCGACCCGAACGCCGCCCGCGGTGGTGCAGCTGTCCTGGAAGAAGGAATCGATGTGCAGCACATCGTCCTTCCAGACGTCGATGCGACGGACACGACGCATCTCAGGTTCACTTGTCTCAGCCTGGAGCGTGTGCCAAGCCTGCGGATCTGCTTCAGTAGTCAACGGGCCGATCGCCTGCACTTGCTGAATCATCCGCACTGAACCATCGGGGTCCAAAGCCGACGAACCAGGGGTGTAGCCAGAGCAAATGCCAATCACTCGACGGATCGGCCTATCACCTCTTTGCGCAAGAGCTTGCGCGGTCGGAATCCACTCGCTCTTGACCTGACCCGATATCAGCGCAATAGCAGGCAGGTCATCCAGAAGCAGGAAGAGCGGCGTGCCAGCCTCTTGTTCCTCGGGGACCAGGGCACTGACCGCATTTCGCGAATTTCCAGGACGTGTGAGGCCGACGACTGCTTGCAGTGCAGGTCGATCAGGGAAAGTGAACAGGGATTCGTACACCCGCCCTTCAGCAACAGTTGCAACCAGAACGTCGTCTGCAATTGTCTTTGTCGTGTCAGCCAAGGTCAGCAGATCACGTGCGCGGGCGCGCACTCGTGCACTGGAATCCCAACCATTGGGCCAATCCATATTCAAGGAGCTCGTGCGTCGAATGGAGCCGGGGCGGCGTGGACGATTTGGATCGCCTGGACCGCTGACTTCCGCCGTGAGAACGCGACCGGTCAGAGGAATATCAATGGGCATTGGGGATCTTTCGTTGAATCGAATACTGCGCTCGTGAGGGTAGCGCGCAGCGTTACACGAGGTACGGAGCATGCAGAACGAGATTCTTTGAACGCCAGACAGGGCTCACGAGAACTCTTACGGTGGGTCACACGCCCAGCACCCAAGGAGTGTGACGAATGACCACGTTCGATCTCAGCAATCGCGTAGCAATCGTCACTGGCGGCGGCACCGGCATCGGCAAGGCGACAGCGCGCTTGTTCGCCGAGAATGGCGCCGACATCGTCATTGCCGGTCGACAGGTCGAGCGACTGCAGGAAGTCGCAAAGAGCATCTCTGAAGACACCGGTCGCCGGGTGATCGCCATGCAGACGGACGTGCGGGACGAAGATCAGGTCCAAGCTCTCATCGACGGCACCATCGCTGAGTTCGGCAAGCTCGACATCCTCATCAACAACGCCGGCGGCGCATACATGTTCCCCACCAAGGACATGCCACCGGATCGCTTCCGCAACTCGATCGAACTGAACCTGACCTCGGCATACCTGTGCTCGCGTGCAGCCCTGCCACACCTGCTGAAGTCCGAGCACGCCGCCATCGTCTCGATGTCATCCGGTGCAGGAGTCAGTGGAGTCAAGGGCGGCGCTGCCTACTCAGCTGGAAAAGCTGGACTGCAGATGTTCACCCGCGTGATCGCAGCCGAGTGGGGTCCAAAGGGCATTCGAGCCAATGCCATCGCTGTTGGAGGCGTTGCCTCTGAAGGCGCCCTTCGCTCGTGGGAGCGCTTCGGCATGGATGCCGACAGCATGGGCCAAGGCAACCCCCTGCGCCGAGTGGGCTGGCCGATCGACATCGCCAATGGCGCACTCTTCTTCGTCAGCGATCTCAGCAGCTGGATCACCGGACAGACACTGTCGATTGACGGTGGGCCTGGTGGCATGGGTGGTATCGCAGACGCAGATCTTTGGCCTGAAGACAACGAATAATCGACTGGAGAAATATGACAACCGAGGTCTCACCCCCGCTGCCCCTGCCCAATGAGCTGACCCAAGCCTTCTGGGATGGCGCTGCCAAGGGTCAATTGGTCATCCAGAGCTGCAATTCCTGCGGCCACTTGCAGCATGCCCCTGAGCCAATCTGCAGCGCCTGCCTGAGCTTTGATCTTGGCTCCAAGGCCGTGTCCGGCAAGGGGACTGTGTACACCTTCTGCATTCCCACGCAGGCCTTTCATCCCTACTTCGCCGACAAGCTCCCCTTTGTTCTGGCAGTCGTTGAGCTCGATGACCAGCCAGGTCTGAAGATGATCACGAACATCGTTGATGTGGATCCAGACAGTGTGAAGGTTGGTGATCGCGTGGAGGTGACCTTCAATCCGCTCGGTGACGAATTCATGCTCCCGGTCTTCCGTCCAATCTCCCAGTAATCACTGGCAACCACACTTCAGGAGTTATGTAATGTCGAAGAAGAATCGCGTCGCAATCGTCGGCGTCGGCTACTCAGATGTGAGTCGCGGTACCGGCTATACGCTGGACAAGTTGACCGCACAGTCCAGCGTTGCAGCAATGGCTGACGCCGGAATCAAGCCGACAGATATTGACGGCGTTGTCGTGCACAGCTTCCCGCATCAGTTCGTGTCATCCACGCACACAGCAGCAATGCTCGGCATTCCGGATCTGGCCTTCTACTCCGGCAATGTCGACGGAGCTGCCTACAGCGTTGCAGCCATGCACGCCATCGCAGCGATCGAGTCCGGCTCAGCCGAGACGGTGTTGACCCTGCGCACGGTTCACAAGGATGGCGCGGCAGGCGGCGCAGCAATGCTTGCTGGCGGAGCACGCGCTGGTATCCCAGGCAACATGCAGTTCTCGATGCCCTACGGATCTTTCACTGGATCGCACTGGGCTGGCATGTACATGACGCGCCACATGGCCAAGTACGGCTCAACCGAAGAGGACTTCGGAGCCTTCGCAATTGCCCAGCGCAAGTTCGCCGTGGCAAATCCAACCGAGTCCTTCTTCCATGAAGAACTCACCATGGAGGACTACCTCAACTCGCGCTACATCGCCAAGCCACTGCACCTTCTGGACTGCGACTACCCCGTTGACTCCTCCAGCGCGTTGATCTTCACCACCGAAGAGCGTGCTCGTGACATGAAGCAGAAGCCAGTGTTCTTCGACTCCTGGGCCAATGGCACCACGAAAGAAGCCGACTTCAGCCTCGTAGACGAGATGACGCACTCCTCGCCATTCATGGCGGCCGAGCGCATGTGGAGCCGCTCAGACTTCAAGCCCAAGGATGTGCAGACCGCAGGCCTGTACGACGGCTTCAGTTTCATTGCCATGCAGTGGTTGGAAGCGCTGGGCTTTGCCGAAGAGGGCGGCAGCGGCGCATTCGTGCGCTCAGGCGCAACTTCTGCAACCGGCTCGCTGCCAACCAACACCGACGGTGGGGCGTGCAATGTGGGTCGGCGTCACGGGGCCAACTTCTTCATCGAAGTCACCCGTCAACTTCGTGGAACAGCAGGCGATCGCGCACTGCCGAACAACCCGAAGGTTGGAGTCGTCAGCAACGCGGTGGGTGGATTCGCGGCCTGTGCATTGCTCACCGCGGACTAAGCCTTAGCGGCGTACTCCGCAACACCCTTGGCCAAACTGGCACCGAGCTTGCTCAGTGCCAGTTTCCAGAACCAGCCGGTGCCAGCAAGCTTGGGGCGAAACACCGTTGACCACACAACGGTGCAACCGGTGTCCGTGGGAGTCACCGTCACATCAGCTCGGTAGTCGCGCACCTTGACCAACTTGCTCGACAGCAGGGTGTAGGCAAACTTGCTCGGGGCCTGCAATTCAACGACCTGCTCGCGAGTGGCCATCAGACCGCTGTTCCAAAGCCGGATTGCACCCACACCTTCGGCGCCGTCTGCACCAGGGCTTTCGAGCGAGAACTTCTTGATGGCAGACCATTGCGGCCAGGTCGCGCCAGAAGCCAGGGCAGCGAACACCTTCTCGGCTGACGCTGTGGACTGCGCTGATGCGCTGACCGAGATGAGATCGCTTGCCATGTTGCCCCCTATACCTTGCGCAGGATCACCGATCCAGCAGCAGCAAACATACCGCCGACGCCTTGGACGAAGCTCGTCTCCACCCCGTCGACCTGTGCAGGTGAGGTGCCACGCATCTGACGTACGGCTTCCTGCAAGGCGAACATGCCGTACATGCCGGTGTGCGTGTACATGATGCCGCCACCATTGGTGTTCATCGGCAGTGATCCACCTGGGCTGGTGGCGCCGCTCTTGATGAATTCAGCTGCCTCACCCTTGCCGACGAAGCCAAGGTCTTCAAGCCCATACAAGGGCAGATGCGCGTACGCGTCATAGATCATCAGATGATCGATGTCGTCCACGGTCATCTCGGCTGTGCGAAAGGCCTCAGCAGAGGATTCCCGGAAGGCTCGAAAACTTGTGAGGTCTTCCATGAAGGACGATCCAGCGCCTTCAACCAATGAACCAGTGCCAGCAACCACCACTGGTTCGTACTTCAAATCCATATCGGCAGCTCTGGATGCAGTGGTGAGTACCAGCGATCCACCGCCATCGGTGAGCGGGCAGCATTCAAGGACCCGAAATGGCCAGGCGATCATGCTGGAGTTGAGCACATCGTCAACGGTCACGATCTTCTGTCGCAATGCACGCGGCTGCTGTGCGGCCCACTTGGACTGCGCCACGGAAACTTCGGCAAGTGCGCTCTCATCAAGTCCGTACTTGTTCAAGTAGGCCATGACCGGCAGGGTGAACATTGAGAACGTTCCAGCAACGCCGTAGATGCGTTCGAACTGTCCCGGCGCCGCCGTCATGTCCATTGACATCATCGGTACGCCCACACGTGACCGCCCGGATTCGCCATGCATGATGACGACGACAGATGCCATGTCAGCACGCAGTGCCGCAACGGCATGGCGCACGTGCAGCATGTATGAACAGCCACCGACATTGGTTCCGTCTGCGTAACGTGGGCGCGTTCCCAGTTGCAGGGCGAGTTCGGCCGGATGCATCGTGCCGGCAATGCCGTCAACATCAGCCGGCGTCAGGCCAGCGTCGTCCAAGGCGCGCAGTGCCGAGTCAATGGCCAGACCCATCGCCGATACATCCGGCACGATGCCGATGTTCTCAGACTCCGAGGCACCGACAATGACAATGTCGTCGGGCTTCATAGCGTCACCGTGGATCCCACTGGTCGCCATTGCGGCACATGAACACCTTCGCGATCCTCGAAGAACACTTCAACGGGCATGCCGATTGTGACGCTTTCTGGAGTGACGGGAACGCCATAGAGATTGCCGACCATTCGTGGACCTTCAGCGGTATCCACAATGATGATGAAGTACGGCACTTCATCTTGATAGCCGACCCCTGCGCGATGCGAAATGATGAAAGACGCGATCGTGCCCTTGCCCGAGAGCTGCATCCAGTCAAGTGGGCGCTTGCCGCACTTGGGGCAATGTGGCCGCGGCGGAAAAACCCAACCGTGATCATTGCAACTGGGCATCCAGATCTCACCCTGTGCGGTGTGCTCCCAGTACTGACGAGTTTCGGGTGTGGCGGACGGAACTGATTTTCCGGTCAAGCGCTCTTCACCTCTGCCACTCCGCGATCCAGCACCACTGCATCATCAACGAGAGTGCGGAACTGCACCCGGGAACCATCAACCCACATATGTGTGGTCAGTGCCTGGCCCGGCATGACCGGCTTGGAGAAGCGAACCGACATCGCATTGAAGCGCGTTACATCTGAACCAGCCACCGTGTGCAGGATTGCTCGTCCGACGAAGCCAAAGCTGCACAGGCCATGCAGGATCGGAACACCAAAGCCGCCCCGGGCTGCGAACACCGGATCGTTGTGCAGGGGGTTGCGGTCACCTGACAGGCGATAGATCAGCGCTTGATCTGGGCGCGTCTGCTGAGTGATGACGTGATCTGCCGGACGGGTGGGCTGATCCCATTCCTCGTTCGGGCTTGGGTTGCCTCCGAAGCCGCCCTCGCCACGAATGAAGGAGCCATTGGATGATTCAACGAGCACATTGCCGTCAGTGTCGGTGATGGTGGTGGTCATCGTGACCAGTGCGCCGCTGCCCTTGTCGTAGATGCCTGTGAGCTCGGAGGACTGCATGCCCACGCCAGCCACGGGGATCGGCTTGAACAGGCGGATGGCCTGCTGACCGTGGAGCAACTTGCTGCGATCGAAGTCGCCATAGTTGATGCCAGGTCCACGCGCTGCACCTGCGCCCATCACCACAGCAAAGGTAGGCAGGACCTGCTGCGGATGGCCATCGGAGTTCTCGGTGGTGAACTGGAGTTCCTTCAGGGCATCTTCCTGACCGGCGCCTACGCCAAGTGCATAGATGAGCGCGCGATCGGAGTCCCAACTGATTTGCGTTGGCTCTGTCTTCTGACCGATGGCATTGAAATCAAGTGGCATGGTTAGTCCTGCATTGAGTAGGGGTGCGAGGCACCGGGGCTGGCATTGGGCTTGGAGTTCGCAACGGCCGCCGGCAGCTGCTCATTGATCATGTCGTAGGTGAGTGGACCACTTTCATTGAATACCCGATCACCGATCTGCCAGCCCTCGCCGACACCGATGTATCCACCGACCACGCTGAAGGCGCGACCTGTGACGGTGCAATCAGGTCCACCCAGCCAGCTGACCGCATTGGAGATGTAGTCAGGGTTGAAGGGGTCATAGCCCTCCTTGAGTTCGACAGCGCCAACTGTGCCGAGTAGTCGAGTCTTGGCCACTGGGGCAATGCAGTTCGCCGTCGCACCGAACTTTGCAAACTCAAGTGAGGTGACAATCGTGAAGGCAGCGATGCCGGCCTTGGCAGGTGAGTAGTTGCCCTGACCGAAGTTGCCGAACAGCCCGCTTCCTGAAGTCGTGTTGACGATGCGTGGCGCAGCAGCCTTGCCTTCCTTGACCGCGTCGCGCCAGTAGCGGCCGACTGCGCGGGTGGTCAGG
The DNA here is from genome assembly GCA_030684515.1 of Actinomycetota bacterium. Taxonomy (NCBI): domain Bacteria; kingdom Bacillati; phylum Actinomycetota; species Actinomycetota bacterium. Next base: position 552 of record JAUXVJ010000010.1, on the reverse strand, counting down.
AAGGTTCCCTTGAGATGCACATTGATGACGGACTCGAAGTCTTCGACTTCCATGTTGACGATCGTCTTGTCGCGCAGGTTGCCGGCGTTGTTCACCAGGGCATTGATATCGCCGAATTCGCTGAGGGCAAGAGCTACCAGTTCATCTGCGCACTTGGGATCTGAGACATCGCCGAACTGTGCAACAGCCTGGCCGCCCATCGCTTTGATCTCAGCTACCACCTCGTCGGCAGGCTCGTGTGAGCCGCCACTACCGTCGCCAGCTCCACCGAAGTCATTGACGACAACGGCCGAGCCAAGTCTGGCAAATTCAAGTGCGTGACCCCGACCGATACCTCGACCGGCCCCCGTGATGATGGTGACGCGACCTGCGAGTGGTTGTGCTGAAGACAATGCGATGCTCCGATCAGGAATCTGTACAAAGTGGGCGTTGGCTTAGGACGGTAGGCACTGAGAACTGATCCTGCAACCTGTTTGAAAATAAAACAGCCCTGCACCAGATGAGATGAAAAAGCAGAGGTGCCAGGAGCCATGCGCCTGGCCCCTCTGCTAC